>NZ_JAKSYK010000117.1:0-21122 GCF_022829425.1 Methylobacterium sp. J-072
AAACTCCGTGTCTCGTTCTTCCGCTACCTCGGCGACCGCCTCGGAATTCCAGACGGTGACGCGATCCCGCCCCTCCCAGACCTCGTCAGAAACGCCGCAACGGTCTGAACGCCCGGATATCTGCCCCGGTTACCGTTCCCGGCCCCTTCCGGCGATGTCAGCGGATCACACGGCGCAGCGCGTATCGGCCCCGCGCCAAGCGCCCTCGGCCACCCCGCCAAAACTCTCACCCCAACGCCCGCGAGGCCTCCCGCACTTGGCGGGTCGCGCGGTCGACCTGCTCGCTGGCCTGGGCGATCGTGTCCATGCCGGCCGCGATGGTCGAGACGCCGTGGGAGGCGGTCTGCATGCTGCCGGACATCTCGCGGGTCACTGCCGATTGCTCCTCCACAGCCGCGGCAATGGTCGAGGAGACCTCGTTCAGCGTCCGGATCGTACCCCGGATGGTATCGATGGCGCTCACGGCCTCCCGCGTGGCCGACTGGGTCGCGGCGATCTGGCCGCGGATCTGGTCGGTGGCCCGGCCCGTCTGCTCGGCCAGGGCCTTCACCTCCGAGGCGACCACCGCGAAGCCGCGGCCAGCCTCTCCCGCCCGCGCTGCCTCGATGGTCGCATTGAGCGCCAGCAGGTTCGTCTGGGCCGCAATGCCGGCGATGAGCCCGACCACGTCGCCGATCTGGGTGGCCTGATCGCTCAGGCCGGCCACGATGCCGCCGGTGTGCTGGGTCTGCGTCACGGCCTGGCCGGCGATCGACGCGGCGTGGCTCACCTGCTGGCTGATCTCGCTCACCGAGATCGAGAGTTGCTCCGCGCCCGACGCCATAGCCTGGATATCGATGGACACCCGGTTGGCCGTATCGGCCGCCGTGCCGGTCTGGCGCATGACGTCCTCGACGGCTTGCCCGATCGCGTCGAGATCCGTGTCGATCGCCTGTCGGGCCATGGCCCGGCGCTGGCGCTCGCGGACCTGCGCGGTGATTTCGGTGGCGAACTTGACCACCTTGATGGGGCGGCCACTGCCATCGCTGATCGGGTTGTAGGTCGCCTGAATCCAGACCTCCCGGCCGTCCTTCCCGATCCGCCGATACTCGGCGGACTGGAACTCACCGCGCGCCAGCGCCGCCCAGAAAGCGCGATAGGCTTCGCTGGACCGCTCCGCCTCGGTCACGAACAGGCCGTGATGGCGGCCCACGATCTCGTCGAGCCTGTACCCGACCGCGTCGAGGAAGTTCTGGTTGGCGCTCAGGATCGTCCCGTCGAGGGTGAAGGCGATCACAGCCTGCGAATGGTGCAGGGCGGCGATCTGCCCGTCGAGATCGAGGGCGCGCAGCTTCTGGGCAGTGATGTCGGTGGCGAACTTGACGATTGTGGTCGGCTTGCCGGCCCGATCGAGCACCGGGTTGTAGGTCGCCTGAATCCAGACCTCACGCCCGTCCTTGCCGATGCGCTTGTACTCGGCCGTCTGGAACGCGCCGCGCCGCAGTCCATCCCAGAACAGCCGGTAGGCCTCGCCCTCGCGCTCCGCCGGGTCGACGAACAGGCTGTGATGGCGACCGCGGATCTCGGCGAGCGTGTAGCCCATCACGGCCAGAAAATTCGCGTTGGCGTCTAGGATCGTGCCATCCAGGGCGAATTCGATCGTGGCGAGGGAACGGCTCAAGGCCGCCAGCTTCGCCCGATGGTCCCGTCCGCCCGTCAGGCGATTAAACATCGTGTTCTCCAGATGCACCGGGGCCGACGCACGGCGCGTGGTCGCGCTGCCCTGCGTCAGGTCGGCGGCTCGCATGCCGCGGGTTCGACCGCCCTCCGGCGGCAGTAACCGTAGGGTCTTGATTGAGAGTTAAATCAACGAACCGGGCGTAAACTGCGACATATCGGATTTCGATCGGACCATAACCGAGCACAGATCCGTCTTCGCACGCAGGGGTTGCAGGGATTTGTCTTGTATTCTTATCGCACCACGTCGATCGACGAAGGCCGAGGAGGAAATGAAATCCCCTTTATGCAAGCCACATTCCCATCCATGGATGCCTAATTCCGGTCTCATCGCGTTCGATGAGTGATATTCGCAGGCCGCGAGGTCCGGGGCGCTCTCAGACAGGTCGGGAATACGCCCTGCGTCTCCGCGACCGGGGTAAGCCTTGTCCGAGGCGGGCGCGTCTGGACGTGATGTGCTTGATCGCCCTGCGCGGGATCGCGGGGTGCTACAACGTGGACGCGCACTGATCGCCGGCATTTCGCAGGGTGGTGGGCGGCTGTGGTCACGAGAATTTGACGCGGGCAGCCTCCGGAATGCTTGCCCACGCAGCAGCGCAACACTCCGGCCCGCTCGATCGCGGAAGCGCTGAACTGCGGAGAGATCGACGGCATTCGATCGAGCGACCCGCGCGGCGATCCAACGCCATGATGCCGCCAAGCGACCGTCGTTCAGCGCGTGGCCTCCGCGGATCCCCGCTCAAATCGCGGAAAACTCCTGCCGGGCCGGCGCGACCCTAAAAAAACGCGCTCAGTCGCTTCGGCCGATCGCCGCTTCGATGCGGCCGTGCGGCTCGTCGGTGGGCAGGAAGACCGTGCCCGGATTCTCTAGCTTGAACGACTTCAGGTCGATCGGCACGTCGTGCTTGTTCGGCAGGCATATTGCTAGGCAGAGCGGTATCCTGTCGACGGGAGGCCATGGAGGACCGGTGGACCTCAACACGATCGAGACCGTCCTCCGGCCCCGGGGCCGGGCCGACCTACCGGATTGGCGAGACGGCGATGCTTGCCTCGCCGGCGGGACCTGGCTGTTCTCGGAGCCGCAGCCCGGGACGCGCCGGCTGGTCGACCTGACGGCGCTCGGCTGGACGCCCCACGCGATCACGGTGGAGGGGCTAACGCTGGCCGCAACCTGCACCATCGCCCAGCTCGACCGGCTCGAATTGCCGCCGGACTGGATCGCCGCCCCGCTGGTCGGGCAATGCTGCCGGGCCCTGCTCGGATCGTTCAAGATCTGGAACGTCGCCACGGTCGGCGGCAACCTGTGCATGGCCCTGCCGGCCGGGCCGATGACCGCCCTGGCCGCGGCCCTGGAGGCGACCTGCACGATCTGGGCGCCGGATGGGGGCGAGCGGCATCTGCCGGTGACGGACTTCGTCCTCGGGCCGCAGCGGAATGCGCTTCGCCCGGGGGAGATCCTGCGGAGCCTGGTCCTGCCGGCTGCCGCTCTGACCCGCCGCACCGCCTTCCGGCGCATCAGCCTGAGCCCGAATGGCCGCTCCGGAGCGCTGCTGATCGGCACGCGCGATTCGGCCGGCGCCTTCGCGCTCACCGTCACGGCTTCGATCCGCCGGCCCCTCCGCCTCGCCTTCGCGGCTGTGCCGGATCGCGAAGCCCTCAAGCGGGCACTCACCGAGGCGATTCCGGACGTGCTTTATTACGACGACGTGCACGGAACGCCGGACTGGCGCCAACACATGACCCGGCACCTCGCCGAAGAGATCCGCGACGCGCTGGCGGACGAGGCGTCGGCATGAGGCTCACGATCAACGGCCACGTGCACGATGGCGCGCCCCGCCCCGGCCAATGCCTGCGCACCTATCTGCGGGAGGCCGGCTGGTTCGGCGTCAAGAAAGGCTGCGACGCCGGTGATTGCGGCGCCTGCACGATCCATCTCGACGGCGAGCCCGTGCATAGCTGCCTGCTCCCGGCGTTCCGGGCCGAGGGGCGCAGCGTCACCACCATCGAGGGGCTCGGCGGCGGTTGCCGGCCGGGGTATCCGGCACCCGACGCGCTGCATCCGGTGCAGACGGCCTTCCTGGCGGCCCAAGGTTTCCAGTGCGGGTTCTGTACGCCGGGCATGATCATGACCGCCGCCGCGCTGAATCAGGCCCAACAGCGGGACCTCGGCGCCGCCCTGAAGGGCAATCTCTGCCGCTGCACCGGCTACCGCGCCATCCGGGACGCCATCGCGGGGATCGCCCATCGCGACACCGCCGAGGGCGGCGATCCGATCGGCCGGAACCTGCCCGCCCCGGCCGCCCCCCAGGTGGTGACCGGGCGCGCCCGCTTCACCCTCGACGCGCCGCCGGCCGACGCGCTCCATCTCAAGGTGCTGCGCTCGCCCCACGCCCATGCCCGCATCGTGGCGATCGACACCGCGGACGCCTATGCCGTTCCCGGCGTCGTCGCGGTCCTGACCCATGCGGAGTCACCGCAGGGCCGGTTCTCCACCGGCCGCCACCAGGATCCGCGCGACGACGCGGCCGACACGCGGGTGCTGGATCCGATCCTTCGCTTCGTCGGCCAGCGGGTCGCCGCGGTGGTGGCCGCATCCGTCGCGGCCGCGGAGGCGGGCTGCCGGGCGCTGCGCGTCACCTACGAAGTCCGCTCGGCGCTCCTCGACCCGGATCGGGCCCTCGCCGCCGACGCGCCAAAAGTCCACGATCCGGTCGACCGGCCGGGCGAAGATGCGCCGCCGCTGACGCGCCACCCGAACCTGGCGGCGGAAGTCCACGGCGAGGTCGGCGACGTGGCGGCGGGGTTCGCCGCGGCCGATGTCGTGTACGAAAAAACCTTCTGGTCGCAGCGGGTCCAGCACGTCGCCCTGGAGACCCACGGCTGCGTCGGCTGGCGCGACCCGGACGGGCGCCTCACGCTCCGGACCAGCAGCCAGGTGCCGTTCCTGACCCGCGATGCCCTATGCGACCTGTTCGGCCTCGAACGCGACGCCGTGCGCGTGGTTTGCAACCGGGTCGGCGGCGGTTTCGGCGGCAAGCAGGAGATGCTCACCGAGGATCTCGTGGCACTCGCAATCCTGCGCACCGGCCGCCCGGTGATGTGGGAGCTGACCCGCCAGGAGCAGTTTACCGCCACCACCACCCGCCACCCGATGCAGGTCGCCGTGAAGGTGGGCGCCCGCCGGAATGGGCAGCTCACCGCGATCAGCCTCGACGTGCTCTCGGAGACCGGCGCCTACGGCAACCATGCCGGCGGCGTGATCCACCACGGCTGCAACGAAGTGCTGGCCGCCTATGCCTGCCCGAACAAGAGAGTCGATGGCTACGCCGTCTACACCAACACGGTGCCGGCCGGCGCCTTCCGGGGCTACGGTCTGAGCCAGACGATCTTCGCGCTGGAATCGGCCCTCGACGAGGTCGCGCGCTCTCTCGGCATCGACCCGTTCGATCTGCGGCGGATCAACGCCGTACGGCCGGGCGACCCGATGGTGTCGAACAGCCTGGAGCCGCACGACGTGGTGTATGGCAGCTACGGGCTCGACCAGTGCCTCGACCTCGTCCAGCGCGCCCTGCAAGCCGATCCCGGGCCCGAGCCGGAACCCGGCTGGTGCGCCGGCGCCGGCATGGCGATGGCCATGATCGACACGATCCCGCCCCGCGGGCACCACGCTAACGCGCAAGTCAGCCTGGAGCTGGGCGGCCGCGTCACCGTGCGGGTCGGCACCGCCGAGTTCGGCAACGGCACCACCACGGTCCATCGCCAGATCGCCGCCTCGGCGCTCGGCATCGCGCCGGACCGCGTCGACGTCGCGGGCGCGGACACCGATGCGGTCGGCCACGATACCGGCGCCTACGGCAGCACCGGCACCGTGGTGGCCGGTCTCGCGGTGCTGCGCGCCGCCGAAGCGCTGGCGGCGTTGATCCGCGAGCGCGCCGCGGAGCTCTCCGGCGCGGACCCGAATGGCTGCCGGCTCGCGGGCGACGTGGTGACGACGCCGAGCGGCCCGCTGGCGCTTGAAAAAATCGGTCCGCTCGCGGCCCGGGGTCAAGCCGACGGCAGCCCCAGATCTGTGGCGTTCAACGTCCAGGCGTTCCGGGTGGCGGTCCATCCGGTGAGTGGCGAGGTCCGCATTCTCCGGAGCATCCACGCCGCTGATGCCGGGACGGTGATCAACCCGATGCAGTGCCGGGGTCAGGTCGAGGGTGGGGTCGCCCAGGCGATCGGCGCCGCCCTCTACGAGGATTTTTCCATCGACGCAGGCGGCCGTGTCGTCACACAGGCGCTGCGCGACTACCACATCCCGGCCTGCGCCGACGTGCCGGAGACCGAAGTGCTGTTCGCCAACACCCATGACAGCGTCGGGCCGCTCGGCGCGAAATCGATGAGCGAGTCGCCCTACAATCCGGTGGCGGCGGCGCTGGGCAACGCGATCCGCGACGCCACCGGGGCCCGGCTCACCGCCACGCCATTCGCGCCCGACAGGATCTTCCGCGCCGTGATCGCCGGTGCGAGCGGGGAGGGGTGATGGATCTCAAGCGAGAGGCCGCGGTCTCGCCGATCGAGCGACCCGGCTACCTGAAGCGGCCGGCACGGACGGTCGGTCATCCGCCCGCCTATCACCCCAGGGCGAGGGCTACCGGCCGCGGTGCAACCCCGGCGCCGAGATAGAAGGTCTTCACGTCGTCGCGGCCGCGCAGGGCCGCGACGCTGCCTTCGAGCACGCTGCGGCCGTTCTCTAGAACCACGGCCCGGTGGGCGTGGCGCAGGGCGAGCCTGACATTCTGCTCCGCCACCAGCAGCGTCAGCCCGGCCTCGCGGTTGAGGGTGGTGAGGATCCGGTAGATGTCCTCCACGATCTTCGGGGCGAGGCCCATGGACGGCTCGTCGAGGACGAGGAGGCGCGGTCGGCCCATCAGCGCGCGGCCGATCGCAGCCATCTGCTGCTCACCGCCGGACACGAGGCCCGCCGCGATGGTGCGCTTCTTCCGGAGCCGCGGGAATAGCGTGTAGACCCGCTCCAGATCCGTCCGAAGCTCCGCGCGCGATGCGCCGCGGCCGAGGCCACCAGTCACGAGGTTCTCCTCGACCGTGAGCGCGCGGAAACAGTGGCGTCCTTCCAGCACGCCGACCAGTCCCCGGCGCACCAGCGTGTCGGTGCGGCTCCGTCCGACATCCGCGCCTGCGAAGGTGATGCGCCCACCCGTGACCTGCCCCCGCACGGCCGGCAGCAGGTTGGAGATGGCTCGCAACAGGGTGGTCTTGCCGGCACCATTGGCGCCGACCAGCGCCACGATCTCGCCCACGGAGACATGGAGATCGACGCCGCCGAGCGCGCGGACCGCACCGCCGTAGCGGGCCTCCAGCGCCTCGACGCGCAGGAGGGCGTTCCCGGGCTCTCCCGTCACCGGCTTTCCGCCGCTGCGTGCTCAGCAGAGGTGTTTTTGGCACTGGCATCCGCTTGCTCCTCGGCGGCGCAGTCGCGTGGGGTCAGACCGTGCTCCTTGGCGTAGGCCGTGGAGGAGGCCTCGATGATCGGGCGCAGGCTGGCCCAGTCCGGGGCGATCCAGTCGGACACGACCTTCCATTTCGCGCCGTCCCATTGCTGGAAGGTGACGCGGCCCTCGCCCTCGTGGTTGGCGCAGGTGACGTTGATCGAGTGGAATAGCCCCTTGGCGCCGAGCTCGGCCACCCGGGCTTCGTCGAGGCGCAGATGCTCGAAGCCCCAGCGGACCTCGTCGCCCGTGAGCGTGCGCTTGCCGAAGCGCCCTTGCGCGATCCGCACCGCCTCCACGTTTAGGATGCCGTTGAGCACCCCAAGATTGTGATAGACGCTGCCGATGCGCTTCCTGTCGGCGAGGTTGCCGTTCCCCGGCTCGTAGACCTTGCGCACGATCTCCTGGATCACCGGATAGTCCGCCCCGGACGCCTGGGTGGTGATCGCGACGTAGCCCTTGGCGGCGTCGCCGGCGGGGATCGCGTCCTCCTCCGAATTGGACCAGACGTTGCCGACGATGTGATCGACCGGGAAGCCAGTCTTCTGCGCCGTCTTCAGGGCGACGGGGTTCATCACGCCCCAGCCGCGCAGGACCACGAAATCGGGCCTCAGGCGCCGGATCGTGAGCCACTGCGATTGCTGCTCGTTGCCCGGATGCGGCACCTCGATCTGCTCGACCTTGAAGCCGTAGGTCTTGGCGAGCTTCTCGTAGATCGGGATCGTCTCCTTGCCGTAGGGCGAGCCGTGGTAGAGCACCGCGATGGTCTTGCGCTTGAGCTTGTCGAGCCCGCCTGCCCGGGTGCCGAGATAGGCGATGATGCCGCTCGTCTCGCTGTAGGGGTTGAGCAGCAGCGGGAAGACGTAGGGAAACACCCGCCCGTCGGTGGAATCGGTGCGGCCGTGGTTGATGGTGATCAGCGGCACCTTGTCGGCGGTGATCCGGTCGATCATCGTGTAGGCGATGCCCACGGAGAGCGGATTCCAGGCGGCGATGCCCGGCCGCGACTTCAGCCGCTCGTAGACCTCGACGCCGCGCTCGACCTCGTACTGGGTCTCGCCCTCGCTCCAAGTCAGCTTGACGCCGTTCACGCCGCCGTCGCGGCTGTTGACCAGGTTCAGGTAGTCGATGAAGCCGCCGAAGAAGCCGGTGCCGCCGGCGGCGTAGGGGCCGACGCGGTAGCTCTGGAGCGGGAAATGCTGCTCGTCGGCGCGCGCTCCCCCGGCGAGGCCGAGCAGGGCGGCGCCGGCCAGGAGGGCGGCGTGCATGCGGGTTCTTGAACGCATCGTCGTCTCACAATCGTCGAGGGTGGAAAGACATCAGGCCGCCCGGCCGCGAAGCCGGCGAACGGCGCGGTCGAAGAGGGCTGTCAGCCCCGCTGGCTCGCGGATCAGCACGGCGACGATCAGGATCCCGAGCACGATGCGCTGGCACATTTCGAGGGTGCCGGAATCGAAGCCGTCGCCCAGGATCGCAGCGCCGAGGCGGGCCAGGATCAGCGGCAAGACGACGATGAACCCCGCCCCCAGGAAGGCGCCGCGCAGGGTGCCGAGGCCGCCGATGATGACGATGAACAGGATCTGGAAGGAGCGATCGAGGTTGAAGCCCGCGGGTTCCAGCGTCCGCAGATAGGCGAAAGCCCAGAGCACGCCCGCCACCCCGACGATGAACGAGGACAACCCGAAGGCGAGCAGCTTGGTGCGGGCCACCCGCACGCCGGTGATCCGCGCCGCAATCTCGTGATCGCGGATCGCCACCAGATCCCGCCCGGTCGGCGAGCGCACCAGCCGCCAGGCCGCGAAGGTCAGGAGCACGACCACCGCAAGGGAGAACAGGTAGCGCCCGCGGGCATCCTCGAAGGAGATGCCGGCCACGACGAGGCGCGTCGCGGTGACGATTCCGGACGGGCTGTCGTTGGACAGCCAGCCGATGCGGTTGAGCGCCCAGGCGACGAAGAACTGGACGGCCAGGGTCGACACCGCGAGGTAGAAGCCGCGCAATCGCAAAGCGGGCAGGCCGGCGATGACGCCCGCCAGGGCCGCGACCAGCCCGGCGGCAAGAATCGTGATCGGCAGCGGCAGGATCGGCAGGCGCAGCGACAGGTTGAAGGCCGCGTAGGCGCCGACCGCCATGAAGGCCGCGGAACCGAGCGAGAGCAGGCCCGCATAGCCGGTGAGCAGGTTCAGCCCGAGGCCGGCGAGCGCCAGTGCCAGGAACGGGGTCAGGATCGCCTCGTACAGGTAGCTCGAGCCGACCAGCGGCACGATCCCGAGGGCGATCACCGCCAGCAGCAGGAGTCCAATGGTGCCGGCCCAGAGGGCGCGCGGCGCGCTGACGGTCAGGGTGGCGACCATGGGCTCAGACCCGCTCGACGTTGCGCAGGCCGAGCAGCCCGGAGGGCCTGACCAGCAGGAAGGCGAGCGCGGCGACATAGGCGATCCAGCCCTCGATGCCGCCGCCGATGAACGGCCCGAGAAAGACCTCCGACAGCTTCTCCACCGCGCCGACGATCAGTCCGGCCAGGATCGCCCCGGCGATGGAGTCGAACCCGCCCAGAACCAGCACCGGCAGGGCCTTGAGCACCACCAGCGACAGCGAGAACTGCACGCCGAGGCGCGCGCCCCACAGGAGGCCTGCCACCAGGGCGACGAGGCCGGCGGCGATCCATACGGCCGACCAGATCCGCGGCAGGCGCAGGCCCGTGTTCAGGGCGGCGAACGGGTCGTCGGCCACCGCCCGGAAGGCGAGCCCGGTTCGGGTGTAGCGGAAGAAGGCCGTGAGGCCGGCGACCATCAGGCCGGCGATTCCCGCGGCGAACAAGTCGAACCGGCTGACCAGCACGCCGCCGATCTCGAACGGCGTGTCGTCGATGCCAAGATCGAGCCCATGCACCTGCGTGCCCCAGGCGAGCTGAGCCGCCCCCTCGATGACGTAGGACACCCCCAGGGTCGCCATGAACAGGGTGATCGGCGGCTGGTTCACCAGGGGCCGCAGCACCGCCCGCTCGATCGCGAGGCCCAGCACGACCATGACCGCCAGGGTCGCCGCGAGGGCGCCGGCGAAGGGCAGCCCGCGCTCCAGGAGGCTCACGAAGGTGAGCGCCGCGAACAGCACCATCGCCCCCTGGGCGAAGTTGAGCACGCCGGAGGTCTTGTAGATCAGCACGAAGCCGATCGCGACGAGGGCGTACATCACGCCCGACAGCAGGCCGCCGACGATCACCTCGACGAGGAAGGCGAGGTCCGGGCTCACGCGGCGTCCTCGTCCGCGTAGTCACCGGATTCGTCGTCGGACAGGCCCAGATAGGCGGCGATGACCCGCGGGTTCGCCTGGATCTCGGCCGGGGTGCCGGTGGCGATGCGGCGGCCGTGATCCAGCACGGTGACCCGGTCGGACAGGCGCATCACCACGCCGATATCGTGCTCGATCAGGACGATCGCCGTGCCGTACGTCTCCCGCGCCGTGCGGATGAAACCGCTCATCTCGGCCTTCTCGGTGGCGGTCATGCCGGCCATCGGCTCGTCGAGGAGCAGCAGGCGCGGCCGTGCGACCAGCGCACGCGCCAGCTCCACCCGTTTCTGCAGGCCGTAGGGCAGGCTGCCCGCGCGGCGTTCGGCGACCACCTCGAGTTCGAGGAGCGCGATCACATCCGAGGCCCGGGCCAGATGCGCCCGCGCCTCGCTGCGCGCCGAGGGCAAGCCGAGGAATTGCGCGGCGAGGCCGGCCTTCCGGGCCCCGGCAAGTCCCGACAGGACATTGTCCTGCACGCTCAGGCCGGCGAACAGGGCGAGGTTCTGAAAGGTCCGCGCGACGCCGAGGGCGGCGAGCCGTCCGCTCGGCACACGGGCGAACGCGTCGTCGCCGATCCGGACACGCCCGGCCTGCGGCGCGTAGAGGCCGCTGATCGCATTGATCAGCGACGATTTTCCCGCGCCGTTCGGGCCGATCACGGCGTGGATCTCGTGCGCCTTCACGGAAAGATCGATCTCCGCGAAGGCAACGGTGCCACCGAAGGCCAACGACAGCCCCTCGACCGCCAGGATCGTGCGCTCCGCCTCCTGTGCCGGAACGCCTTGTCGCGCCGACCGGGCGTCGCTCAGCCGCGCGACCTTGGACCGGATCTGCGGTCGCGAGACCGGCAAGATTGGCTGTGAGACATCCTGCATCCGAATGAATGTGCCTGCCCGCAGACCCAGCCCGGGAGCTGCATCAAGGTGAAGAAGTATGGCGTCGCTCTAAAGATGTCGACCGACCATCGTCGCATCGCGTTTAGTGCGACACTTAACGATAGCTAGTCATCGAGACGCGAGTCAAAGGCAGGATTATCTCTTGTCTGATGTTGTTCGAGCCGCGTTTTTCACAGTACCGGCATAGAAAAGAAAATCGTCCGTTCCTCCCCGTACCCCGGTGACTTGAGGCCGCTTTGAAGCCCACGGATGTGCGTGGACCGCTCCATGCCTGCGTCGGGCGATCAGAGCCGCCGCCGACCTCGCGCTAAATCGCTCGACCGTGGCAACCGACATCCTCGTCCAGCGTCCCCACCGCTTGTTTAGATCCGAGTTGCATGATTGGATCGCGCTGGTGATGCATCGGATGCTTCACGAGCGTTGGGAATTCTTTCGTCACACGAAAACGTTATCGCTGCGCATACCTTGAACGTTTGAGCGCAGGTGCGAGTACATTTTGCTGACTACAAAGTTTGTTATTCAAAATATTTTATTTAAAAAATCAAGCATGTCGTTCTGTCATCATCAAAACAAATAGACAATCTATAGTTGATATAAATCACGACATTGTCGCGCGTTGCAATGTCATATCGGATTGATCAGCCTGATGATATCGCGGCTTCAGAATAGCTGAACCGAATTGCCTTGCACCGGACGTCGTCGATGCGCCTGACTATAAAAATTCGCCTCGTCGCTCTTCTCGCCATCCTGGGCGCACTGCTGTTGGGGACGACGGCGCTCGGAAATTTGGCTCTCTATTGGAACACGAAAAGCCTGCAGACGGTCTTCGAGGATCGCGTCGTTCCGCTCGGTCAGTTCAGCGGTTTGCGCGACGCCTACGACGCCCTGGTCGAGGCGTCGCGGGCCCTGCGGGATGGGAAGACCGATCCACGCGCGGGCGTTCAGACTATCCAGCGCGAACAGGCCAACGTGAAGCGGCAATGGGCCGATTACCTCGCCACCTATCTGACGCCTGAAGAGAAGGTCCTCGCGGCGGACCTTCAGGCGCAGATCGACCGGAACGACGCTCTCATTGCCGATCTCGTGCGGCACGCCGAGGCGAACCAGATGGGCGCCTATGCCGGCGTGCATGCTACGCTCCTGAATGCGATGACCCTGACGCATGCCGCTCTCGGCAAGCTGACGGCCTTGCAGATCCGGGTGGCGCGCGAGGCGTTCGAGCAGGCTCAGACAACGTCGAGCTGGACGGGTGCCCTGCTCGTCGCCTCGCTGGTCGTCGCGATCATCGCCATCGCGTACGGCATCGTCACCGTCCTGGTGCAGGTCGCCCGGCCCCTCACCGGCATGACGGGCAGGATGACCCGTCTCGCCTCGGGGGATCTCGACGCGCCGGTCGTCGGCGCGGACCGCCGGGACGAGATTGGCGCCATGGCCGGCGCGGTGCAGGTCTTCAGGGACGCCCTCATCGCCAAGCGCCAGGCGGACGCGGATGCGGCCGTCGAGAACGAGGCCAAGAATCGCCGCGCCCAGGTTCTCGACGAGGCCACGCACACGTTCCGCGCCGAGGTCTCGAAGATGACGGAGACCCTGTCGGCGGCCGTGGAGGAGATGGAGGCCACGGCCCAGGCCCTGAGCCGGACCGCCGACCAGACGGCGGCGCAATCGCTCAGCGTCGCGTCCGGGGCGGAGCAAACGTCGGCCAACGTGCAGACCGTCGCGGCGGCGAGCGAAGAATTGGCGGCATCGATCGGCGAGATCAATGTCCAGATCGTCCGATCCTCCGACATGGCCGAGCGCGCCGCCACCGACGCCGTCCAGACCAACACCATCATGCAGGGGCTCGCCGATGGGGCGCAAAAGATTGGGGCGGTTGTCGAACTGATCACCGGAATCGCCGCGCAGACCAACCTTTTGGCCCTGAACGCGACGATCGAGGCGGCGCGTGCCGGCGAAGCGGGCCGCGGCTTCGCCGTCGTGGCCGGCGAGGTCAAGGAACTCGCCGCACAGACCGCGAAGGCGACCGAAACGATCTCTCACCAGATCACCGCCATCCAGGGCGAGACGCACCGCGCCGTCGAAGCCATTCAAGCGATCTCCGCGACCATCGTGGAACTGCGAGCCATCGCGGTCGGCGTCACGGCGTCGATGGAGGAGCAGGGGGCGGTCACCCAGGAGATCGTGCGGAGCGTCACCCAGGCGGCCCAGGGCACGCAGGCGGTGACCACCAATATCGGCGCCGTCACCGCCGCCGTCGGCGAGACCGGAACCTCGGCATCGCAGGTTCTCACCGCCGCCGCGGAATTGTCCCGCCAGTCGGAACGGCTCACCCTCGAGGTCACCGACTTCCTGGCTAAGGTCCAGGCGGCCTGAACCCGAGCGTTACGCCGAGTCCCGCTGCGGCAACCGCATCAGCGGCTCGCCCATCCGCAGGCGGTCGCCCTCCCGCAGCGTCGGCCAAAGGGTGAAGCCCGGCGGGGTCAGCACCACGATGGTGGAGCCGTGCTCGAACCAGCCCAGCTCCGCGCCCTTTTCCAGGCGGGCGGTGCAGGGCAGCGGGGTGCCGCCCGTGCGGCGCAGGGCGACACCCGCCGGCAGGAAGCCGAGGCGCAGGCCCGCCACCAGGATCGCCGCCACCGGCACCAGAGTCACGGCCTGGCCGGCGATGCGCAGGCGCAGCACGGCCCGCTCGTTGCGGCAGAACAGGGCCTCGACGCGCTTCAGCGCGATCGGGTTCACGTTCCAGGTGTCGCCCCAGATATGCCGGACCGATTCGACTCGCAGGTCGTGGGGGGTGTGGAAGCGGTGATACATCCCGGCGGTCAGCCGGAGGGTCGCGTAGGCGCCGCCTTCGTGGGCACGGGCCAGCTCCGCGTCGCCCCCGAGCAGGTCGGCGAGGCTGTAGGACAGGCCCTTGATCTGGTGCAGCCGGCCGGCCTCGATCCGGCCATGCGCGCCCAGGATCGCGTCGCTCGGGCTCACCAGGATCGTCGGGTCCAGGGCGATCGGGCGGGCACCGGGGCGCAGCGCGCGCACGAAGGCGGCGTGGAGGCTCGGGAAGCGGGTCTCGGCGGCGTCGCTGAGATCGACATCGCAGAACAGGCGCCAGGTCGCGATCGAGACATCGCGCACCAGCGGCTGCTCGATCCGGCTGAACCAGCCCATGAACCGGGTGGCGAGCCGGCGCGGCAGCCGGTTGGTCAGCAGAAAGTTCAGATCCTCCTGGGCGCCGACCTGCGCCAGGGCGCGCCGTAGCCGCGATCCCGCCGAAACCGTCATCATGCCGTGAATTGCCTCCGATACGGCGTGGGGCGATGTCCGCACTCCTCGCCACCCTGTCCGCCACAGCCGCAGCCGCGGTGATCGCCCTGCCCAAGGCCGCGCAGCGCCTGCAGCTGTCGCGGGCCAAGCATCCGTCCTTGACCGGTCACGCCCGGATGGCCCGGCGCGTGGCCGCGCTGATCCCGCACTACGCCTATTCCGAGCGCGCCTTCTTCCGCTCCGACGACCCGGACGAGACGGTGGCGCTGCGGCGGGAGAACGGCTTCGCCCGGCTGGCGGACCTCTACCGGACGCGGTTCGCCCGCACCCGGGCCGAGACCGAGGCCGTGCGCGACGGCCTCTCGGATCTCCAGTTCACCGGCCTGTATCGGGTGCCGTTCCAGTATGCCGGGCACGTGCGGGCGCATCTCGGGGCCGGGGCCTTCGCGGCGGCCTCGGAGGGCGTGACCATCACGGATCTCGACGGCAACGTCTTCTACGACCTCGCCGGGTCCTATGGGGTCAACCTGTTCGGCGTGGATTTCTACCGCGCCTGCCTGGAGGACGGCGCCGCGAAGGTGAACGCCCTCGGCCCCGTGCTGGGGCCGCTGCACCCGGTGGTCACCGGCAACGTGGCGCGGCTCAAGGCGCTGTCGGGCCTCGACGAGGTCTCGTTCCACATGTCCGGCACCGAGGCGGTGATGCAGGCGGTGCGCCTCGCCCGCTACCATACCGGCCGGCGCCGGATCGTGCGGTTCTGCGGCGCCTATCACGGCTGGTGGGGCGAGGTGCAGCCGGGCATCGGCAACCCGGTGCCCACCAGCGACACGCTCACCCTCTCCGACATGTCCGCGCGGACGCTGCGGGTGCTCTCCAGCCGCCGAGACGTCGCCTGCGTGCTGGTCAATCCGCTCCAGGCCATGCACCCGAATGCTGGCGCGCCGTCCGATTCCGCCCTGGTCGACAGCGGCCGCAAAGCCTCCTTCGACCGCGCGGCTTATACCCAGTGGCTGCAGGAGCTGCGCGCGGTCTGCACGGCCAACAAGATCGTGCTGATCTTCGACGAGGTCTTCCTCGGATTCCGCCTCGCCCGAGGCGGGGCGCAGGAGTATTTCGGCGTGCGTGCCGACATGGTGACCTACGGCAAGACCCTGGGGGGCGGCCTGCCGGTGGGCGTCATCTGCGGGCGTGCCGATCTGATGCGGCGCTTCCGGGACGACCGTCCGGTGGACATCTGCTTCGCCCGCGGCACCTTCAACGCGCATCCCTACGTGATGGGCGCCATGAGCGCGTTCCTCGATCGGCTCGAGACACCGGAGGTCGCTGCCCTGTACCGCGACCTCGACGCAACCTGGGATGCCCGGGCCGCGCGGCTGAACGCCCTGCTGGCGGAAGCCGAGCTGCCGGTGCGGGTGGCCAACATGTCCACGGTCTGGACGGTCCTCTACACGCGGCCGTCGCGCTACAATTGGATGTTGCAATTCTACCTGCGTGCCGAGGGGCTGGCTTTGTCCTGGGTCGGATCCGGCCGGATGATCTTCAGCCTCGCCTACGACGACGCGGCGTTCGAGGCGGTCGCCGCGCGGTTCGTGGCGGCGGCGCATGCCATGCGGGCGGATGGCTGGTGGGAGGGCGGCGCCCCGACGGACAAGGCGATCCGCCGGGCGATCCTGCGCGAGGTCGCGGCGATCCGACTGGGCAAACTCGGCGCTCGTCTCGGCCTCCGGGCGCCGGACCAGGCCTGATCTGGGTTTCCAAAGGGCCCCCGGCCCTTTGGCAGGGTTCGGGGCGTGCAGCCCCGAGTTTGCAGGGCTCCGCCCTGCACCCGCAAAAGGTCGATGACCTTTTGAAACCGGCACTTTCTCGGCATCACCGAGCCGGGAGCTCCCCCGCCTCGGTGATGCCCAGGTGACGTTTAGGCGCCGTGCTCGTGCGGCTCGTGCTCCTCGACCATCTCACCCTGCAGCAGGGCCAGCGGCGCCTTGTGGTAGAGCTTGATGTCGTGGAACGGGTCCGTGAGGATCTTGGTCGCCCAGACCAGGCCGGTCTGCACGTCGCGCAAGAAGAACAGCTGCACGGTGCGGAACAGCAGGCCCGCACCCGCCAGCCACAGCCAGATCCAGCCGACGTTGCGGATCAGGTCCGTGGTCGTCTGGTGCGGCTCGAGCAGGCCGAACAGGGTGGGATCGAAGTAGAGCGGCAGCGGCGACAGGGCCCAGATCGCCAGCAGCACGATCTTGCGCTGGAGATTGTAGCCGACCTTGATCTCTTCCTTGTGCTCGTGCGTGGCGTTGTTGACGTGGTCGTAGCCCTTCGGTTCGAAGAACAGGTGGCCTGCCTGCCGGCTCGTCATCGCCAGGAGCCAGCCGATCAGCGCCGCCGTCGCGGGATCCTTGAAGGCCAGCGCGTAGGCCACCAGGAAGCTCACGGCACTGACCACGTGCAAGCTCTGGTTGATGCGGTTGTGGTGGTAGTAGCGGTGGTCGTCCCAACGCTGGACGCGCAGCGCCTCAAGAAAGCTCGCCATGCCGTGCTTCTCCGATCGATGGTGGGTGGGCTGGTTTGAAGGCTCGCGCGCTCAGGCGTCGCGCTTGCGCAGGCGGATGAGGGAGAAGTGGCCGAGCGGCGGCAGAGCCCGGCGCTCGACGACCTCCACCGGGGCGGTCGCCGCCCAGGCGGCGTAGCGTTCCCAGGAAAATTCGGTCCGCCAGCCGAGGCGGCTCGTGATCGGCATCAGCGTGTGCTCGACCAAGCGGCGCAGGCCGCCCTCGGCGCCGATCCGGGTGGTGATGACGATCTCGCCGCCGGGGCGCAGCACCCGGGCGAACTCGTCGAGGGCGGCCTCCGGGTTCGGCACCGCGGTCACGACGTACTGGGCCACGACCACGTCGAAGGACGCGTCCCCGAAATCGAGATGCTCGGCATCCATGACGGCGAGGCGCTCGACGTTGCGCAGGGCTAGCCGCGCGACGCGGCTGCGCGCCTTCTCCAGCATCGGCGCCGAGATATCGATGCCGACGATGCTGGCCGCCCGCCGATAGGCCGGCAGAGACAGGCCGGTGCCGACGCCGACCTCCAGGACGCGGCCGCCGATCCGCTCGGCCGCCGCCGCCGCCAGGGTCCGGCCCTGGGCGAAGACCGGGCCGAAGACGAGATCGTAAACCGGCGCCCAGCGGCCATAGGCCTTGGCGACGCCGTCGCGATCGAGATCGGGGCCGAGCGTCGCCGCCCGCGGCGAACCGGTGCTTTGCGTTCCGAGGGCCATAGGGTCCTGTCTCTCGCTGTCTGTCAGGTTGAGGCACCCGCTCCCCGGCTGCGTCGCACGCCGAGGGATCCGGGATTCTGGGGGAAGGCCGGGCTCAGGCTCGGATCCGGACCACGCTGGGTTCAGGCCCCGGTAGCGGCGCCGGTTTCGGTGGCGCTGATCCGCGTGCGGCAACCCGATTCGAGCGGCCGCCGTCTGTCGTTCGATGCGGACGATCCGCCGAGGACATCACAGACATCGTGAGGCCGCGATCAGAAAAAACGGCGGCGCCGAAGGCGCAAAGCTAAGCGGAACGTCATCGGCCCCACACCGTTTCTCCGCGGCGATCTTTCCGCCGGCAAAACTATGATTGTCTTTTGACGATGTTGTGACATCACAAAAGAGTCTTTTACGGACATACGCTTCGCTGGCAAAGCAATTGCCGGCAACGAACACGGTCTTGCACCGCTGTTCGTCTTCAAAAGGTCGCCTGCGCCGAACCGGTATCCACTTCGGTGGCGTGTGCTCTAGCGGATGGATGCGTCGATCCGAATACGGCCCCGTGGGCGCTGTCACGGCGCGGACGGCGTCGATCGCCGACGGCCGATCATCGCGTTCACGATGATGCGAAACACAGGCGCGGACGTCTCAGCGGATGTGCGGGCCTACGCTATGGTCCGAATACCACACTGCCGGCGGACGGCGTATCCGACATCATCTCGCCCTGTTGTCGACGAGATGTTTCCCGGTACTCGGTTGAAAACCATGGCGCGGCTTCGCGCCGAAGGAGTGTTTCGCGTGATCGAACAAATGCGGCGTATGACCCTTGCTGTGGCGGCAATCGCCGGGCTCGCCGGCATGGCCGGGCGGGCGGAGGCCGCGCAGTGCGGCAACACAGCGGCCGGGTTCGAGGCCTGGAAGCGGGAATTCGCCCAGGAGGCGCGCGGCAAGGCCAGTGCGGCGAGCCTGGCGGCGCTGGAGGGCACGAGCTACTCCACCGCCACGATCTCGGCCGACCGAGGCCAGCGCAGCTTCAAGCTGTCTCTCGAGCAGTTCCTCGCCAAGCGCGGCGGCCCGACCATCGTGTCGAAGGGACGTCAGCTCAAGCGCACCAACGCCGCCCTGTTCGAGTCGATCGAGCAGCGCTACGGCGTTCCCCCGGGCCCGCTGCTGGCGATCTGGGGCATGGAGACCGGCTTCGGCGCGGTCCGCGGCAACGTCAACACCCTCTCGGCGGTCGCGACCCTGGCGTATGATTGCCGGCGCTCGGAATACTTCACGGACCAGCTCTACGCGGCCCTGACCCTGGTCGACCGGGGCCTGCTGTCGGCGAGCACCCGCGGCGCGGCCCACGGCGAGGTCGGCCACACGCAGTTCCTGCCGAAGAACGTCCTCACCTACGGCACCGGCGACCTGAACAATGTCGGCGCCGCCCTGTCGTCGACCGCGAACTTCCTGAAGGCACACGGCTGGCGCCCCGGCGCCGGCTACCAGCCCGGCGAGCCGAACTTCGTGGCGATCCAGGGCTGGAATGCCGCGTCGGTCTACGAGCGGGCGATCGCGCAGCTCGGAAAGCAAATCGACAACGATTGAAGTCTATTCGCAGGCGGACGCGCCCCGGATCTCGAGCGCGAAACCTTTATCCGCCCGAAAATGGTCTTGATCGATCCTCAATCGACCACGCCGCTGCCCCAGAAAAGCCGGCCCGGCCCCGCTGTTTCCTCCCAGCGGGGCCGGCCGGCCCATCGATACGCGCTGTGGGCTTCTCCGAGCCGCAGCGCCGATGATCCGGCAGGCGCCCGCTCCGCGACGAGAGCATGGGCGCCCGCATGGCTATCGACACCACGCCCCTGGACGGCTCCACCACCCGGATAGCCCGTGGCTCCTGCGCCGCCCCCCTGGCGGTCCTGATCGCCGCAGTGTCTCTGGCCGCCCTCGGAAGCGGTCTCCCGCATCCGGGACGCCCGCCGGCCATCACCCTGGTCAGCCCCGATCCGGTCAGCCCCGATCGGGTCAGCCCCAATAGCTTGGCCACGACAGCCGAATCACCGACCGAAACCGTGGCCCTGGCGGCGAACCCGGAGCCCCCGGCGACCGAGGCCTGGCGCGATGTCACTGGCGGCCCCCTCTCGCGCTGGGCCTGGGCTCAGATCGACCCGCCCGCGCCGCCGCAGATCCCGGACGCCGCGCCGGCCCCGGAGGTTCAGAACGCTGAACCGCCGCGCACGGCGATGACCGTGCCCCTCCCGGTCCCGCGCCCTCCCGAATTTCGATCCACGCGAGCGCCCGATGTCGCCCGCAGGGCCGAACGGCGGATCGCCCGCCGCGAAATGTCCCCTGTGCCGGTTCCGCCCCGGGACGATGATCGCTCATTCCTGGAAAAGCTGTTCGGCGTCGAACGCGCCCCGGCGCTCGCCTATGCGGCCCTCGAGAGCCGTCCGGCGGATCTCGTTCCGCAGCGGCGCATCTCGCCGCCGCTCGCCCCCACGGATGCGCGCCCGACGGCCGGAACGGCGGTCTACAATATCGTGGCCCGCGTCGTGACGTTGCCGAACGGCGAGCGCCTTGAGGCGCATTCCGGCCTCGGCGAGGGTCTCGACGAGCCGCGCTTGGTGAACGTGCGGATGCGCGGCCCGACGCCGCCCGGCACCTACGACCTGACGGAGCGGGAGCAGCTGTTCCATGGGGTGCGGGCGATCCGCCTCACGCCGGTCGGCGGCAACGAGGCCGTCTACGGTCGCGTCGGGCTGCTGGCCCATACCTTCATGCTTGGCCCGCGCGGCGATTCGAATGGCTGCGTCTCGTTTCGCGACTACGACCGGTTCCTGCAGGCTTTCCTCCGCGGCGAGGTCCAGCGCCTCGTGGTCGTGGCCGGCACCCAGGATCCGCTGCCGAGCCTCGCCGCGAGCCCCATCCGGACCCAGATGGCTCGCAACGGCAATTGAGCCTGGGCGGACGGATGAACCAGGCCGCCGCTGGCCGTCCTGCCGTCGAAGCCGTCCCCGTCGGTCGGCGCCTTGCAGCATCGTGCCGATATCGGACTCGGCGCGATGCTGTAGGTCCTTGGTTGCGCATCATCTTTTTCCCGAAAGCCGGCGGCCACCTTTCGGGATGATGCGCTAGATCCCCACGCGCCCGATGGCCGGCAGCTTGATCCCCGGGCGGCGCAGGTCGATCCCGGCCACGCCACCGAGCAGGTTCAGCTCCAGACCCTCGACCCAGGCG
>NZ_JAKSYK010000118.1:0-438 GCF_022829425.1 Methylobacterium sp. J-072
GGTCTGGCGGCGACCGACTCTCCCGTGCCTTGAGACACAGTACCATGGGCGCTGGCGTGTTTAACGGCCGAGTTCGAGATGGGATCGGGTTCTGGGCACGCCGCTCAAGCCACCAGACCGGCGCATCGCAATTTTTTTCGGACTGGCCGTCGCAGGGTGCTGCGACGGCGGGGGTCCGGTTCGGCAAGCATGTGGCAGCTGTCTGCTGCTGGTCTCGTTGTGCACGTGTGTCACGGACACGGATCACGGGAGCGATCAAGTCAATCGGGCGATTAGTACCGGTCGGCTCAACGCGTCACCGCGCTTGCACCCCCGGCCTATCGACGTGGTCGTCTTCCACGGCCCTCAAGGGAGGTCTCGTTTTAAGGGGGGTTTCCCGCTTAGATGCCTTCAGCGGTTATCCCGTCCGTACGTAGCTATGCTGCACTGCCGCTGGCG
>NZ_JAKSYK010000134.1:0-44843 GCF_022829425.1 Methylobacterium sp. J-072
GCGACGATGGCCGACCGTGCGAGCGTGGACGCGGCCGGTACCCACGAGCTGAAGCAGGTCCTGTCCCGAGGGACGGAACAGATCAGGGACGTGACTGGCCTGATCGCCGGCATCGCCGGGCAGACCAACCTGCTGGCGCGGCACGCCACCATCGCGGCCGCCCGGGCCGGCGAGGCGGGCAGGGGCCTCGCGCCTGTCGCCGGGGAGGTGCAGGCGCTGGCGCGGCCGACCGCCGACGCCCGCGACACGCGCGCCGGCCAGCCCGCGCCCCGGCCGGGCGATCCCTGGAGGCCTCCTTCGAGGCCTCCGCTGCGCTTCGGCGCCTCAGGATGAGGGGGTTGGGTTGGAGACCCCGCCCTTCCAACCCAACCGCATCACAGCATCATCGCATCCGGGCCAACCCGGGCCGAAGACGCCGCGCCCAAAACCCCCAAAAAAATCAATCGTCTTCGCCGGGGGCGTCGAGGTCGCCGACGCCGTAGCGGCGCATCTTGGCGTAGAGGCCCTGGCGGCTGAGGCCGAGCATCTCGGCGGCCGAAGCGCGGTTGTCCCGGGTGATCCGCAGGGCCGCCTCGATGCATAGCTTCTCGATCAGGTCGGTGGTCTCGCGGACCAGGGTCTTCATCGAGACCCGGCCGACCAGCTCGGCCATCTGCTCCACCGAACGCGGCACGTCGCGGCTGCCGGCGAGCCGCCCCTCCGGGATCCGCCGCGGGGCGGAGCGGATCGCGAAGCCCAGGCACGGACGCGACCCGGGCACCGAAACGGCGGCGACCTCGACATCCTCGACGCCGCCATAGGTGCCGCGGATCACGGTGGCGAAGCGGCGCACGGAACCGTGGTCGACCAGACTGGAGAACAGGGCCTGCGCCTCGGTATCCTCGCGGCCGAGCCACTGGTCGAGGGGCCGGCCCCTGGCTTGGCTCTCGGTGGCGAGCTGCGCCAGTTCCAGGAAGGCAGCGTTGGCCATCAGGACCCGGCGGGTGGAATCGGTCACGACGAAGCCCTCGGGCATCGCCTCGATCACTGCGCGGGTCGGCGCCTCCTGGTCGGAGCCCGCCTCGGCGGCGGCCGGATCGGCCACGAGCCGCATCAGCGCGCTCGGGCCGCCCTCGCCCCGGAACAGCGAGACCGCGACCGTGACCTCGCCGCGCCCGTGCTGGAGGGCGGCGCGGACCTCTCCGGCCTGACCGGTCGCCCGCAGGGCGGCGAACTGCGCCTCCAGGGAGCGGGCGCTGCCGGCATCGAACAGGTCGACGGCATCCTGCCCGGTCAGGCGCTTGGCCGGGCGGCCGAGCAGGCGCGCGGCGGACGGGTTCGCCTCCGCGACCCGGCGGGTGCCGGCATCGACCACCAGCACCGGCTCGCCGGAGATCTGGAACAGCAGGCGGTAGCGGGTCTCGGCGGCGCGGAGGCGGTCGTAGTCGCGCTCCAGGGCCTGCTGGGCGTCGGTGAGCCGGCGCTGGAGTGCGGCCACCGCCCGCATGTCGCGGCCCAGGATGACGATCGGGCCGCCCTCGCCGGAGCGGATCGAGGCGTAGCGAATCGGTAGGTCGATGCCGCTGGGAGAGGGGTGGTTGATCTGGCGCCAGCGGGTGATGCCGTCGGGCCGGGCGTCGCGCAGCAGGGCGTCGACCTTCGGCCGGCTCTCGATCGTCACGATGTCGATCCAGCGCCGCCCGAGCCAGCCGGGGATGTTCTCCGCTTCGAGATCGGCCGCGGCGGTCGCGTCCCGGATCACCCCGTCGGCATCGACCACCAGGGACAGGTCGGCGGACGCCGCGACGAGACGCCCGACCGCCTCGCCGTCGAGGTGGTCGGCCACCTGGAGCAGTGCCGGAGGTGGCGACTGCGGGGTGGGGTGAGGCTGGGGCGTCACGGTCACCGTATTGTGATGGTTGATGTGGCAGCCCTTTCAGCAGGCCAAGGCGCGTCTGTCCAGCAACGCTTCGGCCGTGGCCGGCGCCAGGAACCCGTCCGGCGCGCAGGCATCGGCGCCGACGATGCCCGCCTCGCCGCCGTAGCGAGCGAAATACGGGCCGCCGACAATCACCCGGATCTCCTTGTTGCTGGAGGCGCGCCGGACATCCGTCACCGTGCCGGACAGGGCCGGCAGGAACACGTCGCAGGACAGCGACAGGCCGACCACGTCGAACCACTCGGAGCGCAGGAGGGTCAGGGGGTCGACCTCCGGGCCGGGGACCGCCGTGGTCACGTCCCAGCCGGCCTCGCGGAAAAAGCTCGCGACGATCGACAGGCCGAAATGATGGGTCTCGCCGGGGCAGGGCAGCAGCAGCACGCTGCGGCCGTTGGCCTGCACCGAATCGTCCTCGAGCTGCGCGCAGAGGCGCCGGCTCACCGCCTGCAGCCGTCCGAGCCCCTCGGTCACGGCCAGGAAATCGCAGGCGTCGTCTTCCCAGAGCTCGCCGAGGTGGCGCGCCGCCGGGGCGAGCAGGTCGAGGAGCAGGCGCGGCAGCGGCAGCCCGCCCTCGCGCAGGGCGGCGACCTGGGCGTCGAGGTCGATCGGCCCGGGGGCCAGCAGGAGCGCGCTGAAGGCGGCGATCTCGTCCGGGCTCGGCGCCCGGTCGGGCTGGGCGCGGCGGCCGGCGGGCCGGTGGGCCAGCATCAGCCGGGGCAGGATCTCCGCCTCGACCAGGCGGGCCAGGGCATCCGGCACCGCCTTGTCGTCGGAGGAGGGGCGCGGGATGGCCTGGTGGCGGACTCGCGGCCCGTCGCCGAAGACGGACCGGCCGTCGCTCATCGCGCCACAACCGCCGGCAATCGGCCCAGGGTCCAGACGCTCACCGAAATGCCTCCAGTCTCCCATCGGCATCCCTCCCAGAAGCGGCCCCGGCCCGGGTGGGCCGGCGGTTCCGCAAGCGCGTCGAGTGCGGCGTTGCCCGCCGGTCTTCTCAAGTCTTCGTCGCCGCAGATCCTCGGATCGAACCAGCCGAGCTGCCAAAACCAGAGGCCAGCGTTTGGAACGATACCCGAGTCGTCGATCTTGGCAATGACTGGAACAAAGAAAATATGTCAAACCCCATGTCACCTCATTCGAGCGTAAAGCGCACTTGACACTTTTGGGGCTGCGGCCCTAGCCTCTGTCAACGACGGCGCTCTCAGGCGTCGCCGAGCACAGGGGAGCGGATGCATGGGTCCCGGGGACCGGCCATCACGACCGCTCTACACGGCCGCCGAACGGCAGCTTCGCGACGCTTCGCCCTGGACTCTGGTGCAGGGGGTGCTGGCCCCGGTGCAATTCCTGATCTTCCTGGCGAGCCTGGTCCTAGTGCTGCGGGCGCTCGCCACCGGGCAGGGCCAGCTGGCCGCCGAGGCCTCGGTGGTGGTCAAGACCCTGGCGCTCTACGCGATCATGATCACCGGCTCGATCTGGGAGAAGGCCGTGTTCGGCCGCTGGCTGTTCGCCCCGGCCTTCTACTGGGAGGACGTGGTCAGCATGCTGGTGCTGGCGCTCCACACCGCCTACCTCGCCGCCCTCGCCACCGGCGCCCTCGGCGGGCAGGCCCTGCTGATCCTCGCGCTGGCGGCCTACGCGACCTACGTGGTCAATGCCGGCCAGTTCCTGCTCAAGCTCCGGGCCGCCCGCCTGGAAGGCGCCGGACCGCGCCAGCCGCATTTCGCGGAGGCGCTGTCGTGAACGCGCCCGTCCCGCCCCCCACCGCCTGCGGCGGTATCGATTTCCATCAGGAGAACGGCCAGCGCGCGGTGTTCTGCGGGCTCACCGGCATCGTCTGGCTGCACCGGAAGATCCAGGACGCCTTCTTTCTGGTGGTCGGCTCGCGCACCTGCGCCCATCTGATCCAGTCGGCCGCCGGGGTGATGATCTTCGCCGAGCCGCGCTTCGCCACCGCGATCATCGACGAGCGCGACCTGGCCGGGATCGCCGATGCCAACGAGGAACTCGACCGAGTCGTCACCCGGCTGATCGAGCGCCGGCCCGACATCAAGCTGCTGTTCCTGGTGGGCTCCTGCCCGTCCGAGGTGATCAAGCTCGACCTGTCCCGGGCAGCCCAGCGCCTGTCGGGGCGCCTCGCGCCGGTGCGGGTGCTGAACTATTCCGGCTCCGGCATCGAGACGACCTTCACGCAGGGCGAGGATGCCTGCCTCGCCGCCCTGGTGCCGGAACTGCCGCGGGCGCCGGCCGAGGCCGCGCCGTCGCTCCTGATCGTCGGGGCGCTCGCCGACGTGGTCGAGGACCAGTTTCTTCGGATCTTCTCCGCGATGGGGATCGCCGACGTCCGGTTCCTCCCGGCCCGCCGTGCCGGCGCGATGCCGGCCATCGGGCGCGGGACCCGCTACCTGCTGGCCCAGCCGTTCCTGGCCGACACCGCCCGCGCCCTCGACGAGCGCGGCGCGCACCGGCTCGCCGCTCCGTTCCCGCTCGGCGCCGAGGGCACCACCGGCTGGCTTCAAGCGGCCGCCGACGCTTTCGGCGTGGACGACACGACCTTCGCGGCGGCGACCGCCGCGGGGCGCGGCCGGGCCGAGACCGCGCTCGCCCCCCACCGCGAAAAACTCGGCGGCAAGCGGGTGTTCTTCTTCCCCGATTCACAGCTCGAAGTTCCGCTGGCGCGCTTCCTCGCCCGCGAACTCGGCGTGGCGCTGGTCGAGGTCGGGACCCCGTACCTGCACCGGGCGCATCTGGCGGCCGAGATCGAGATGCTGCCGGCGGGCACACGCGTGACCGAAGGCCAGAGCCTCGACGACCAGATGGATCGCTGCCGGGCGGCGCGGCCGGACCTGACAGTCTGCGGCCTCGGCCTCGCCAACCCGCTGGAGGCCGAGGGCCTCTCGACCAAGTGGTCGATCGAGCTGCTGTTCACGCCCGTGCAGGGCTACGAGCAGGCCGGCGACCTCGCCGAATTGTTCGCGCGCCCGCTCCGGCGCCGCGCGCTGCTGGAGGTGTAGGGCGATGCAGCTCACCCTCTGGACCTACGAAGGCCCCCCGCATATCGGCGCGATGCGCGTCGCCACCGCGATGACCGGGCTGCACTACGTGCTGCACGCGCCGCAGGGCGACACCTACGCGGACCTGCTGTTCACGATGATCGAGCGGCGCGATGCGCGCCCGCCCGTCACCTACACCACCTTCCGGGCCCAGGATCTCGGCCGCGACACCGCCGAGCTGTTCAAGACCTCGGTGGCCGCCGCCTACGCGCGCTTCCAGCCCCAGGCGATGATCGTCGGCGCCTCCTGCACCGCCGAGCTGATCCAGGACGATCCCGGGGGGCTCGCCAAGGCCCTCGACCTGCCGATCCCGGTGATCCCGCTGGAGCTTCCCGCCTACCAGAAGAAGGAAAACTGGGGCGCGTCCGAAACGTTTTATCGGTTGGTCCGGGCGCTTGCCGGAGCCCCCGCACCGCGTCTCGCGCGGGAGCCGGGCCGGCGCCCGACCTGCAACATCCTCGGCCCGACGGCTCTGGGCTTCCGCCACCGGGACGACCTGATCGAAATCCGCCGGCTGCTCGACAGCCTCGGGATCGACGTGAACGTCGTCGCGCCGCTCGGCGCCAGCCCGGCCGATCTCGGCCGGCTCAAGGATGCCGACTTCAACGTCGTGCTCTATCCGGAGACGGCCCGCAGCGCGGCCGAGTATCTCAAGAAGAGTTTCGGGCAGCCGTTCACGCGGGAAGTCCCGCTCGGCGTCGGCGCCACGCGCCGCTTCGTCGCCGAGGTCGCGGCTCTGGCCGGTATCGATCCGGCGTCGTTCCTCGACGGCCCCGGCTCGCGCCTGCCCTGGTATTCGCGTTCGGTCGATTCGACCTACCTGACCGCCAAGCGCGTCTTCGTGTTCGGTGACGCGACCCACGCGATCGGCATCGCCCGGATGGCGGCGCGGGAACTGGGCTTCACCGTCGTCGGCCTCGGAACCTACAGCCGCGAATTCGCCCGCGAGGTCCGGGCCGAAGCCGCCGAGCACGGCATCGAGGCCCTGATCACCGACGATTACCTCGACGTCGAGGCCGCGATCCGCGCCGCCGCCCCCGAACTGGTCCTCGGCACCCAGATGGAGCGCCATGTCGCCAAGCGGCTGGGCATCCCCTGCGCGGTGATCTCCGCCCCGGTCCACGTCCAGGATTTCCCGGCCCGCTATGCCCCGCAGATGGGTTTCGAGGGTGCCAACGTCCTGTTCGACACCCTGGTCCATCCGCTGATGATGGGCCTCGAAGAGCACCTGCTGGGCATGTTCCGGGAGGATCCCGAATTCCACGACGGCGTCGGGCCGTCGCATCTCGGCGGCAACCCGCGCGCGGCCTCCACGGCGGAGGCCCCCGAAGTCACGCAAGCGGCCGATCCGGTGCCGGCGGCCGCTCCGATCCTCCTGGACGAGGACGTGGTGATCACGGCCGCCCCCTGGGCGCCCGAGGCCGAGAAGGAACTCAAGAAGATCCCGTTCTTCGTACGCGGCAAAGCGCGCAGCAACACGGAGAAGTTCGCCCGTGAGCGGCGGCTGCCGCTCATCACCCTCGAAACCCTCTACGACGCCAAGGCGCATTATGGCCGCTAGAGCGCTCTCCCCCGGACGCGAGGCCGGCTCGACGCGCCGCCCGCCGATCCGCGTCGTCATCGTCACGCTCGACAACCACCTGGCGAGCGCGGTGGAGCGGGCGCGCCTGCGCCTGCGCTCCGAGATGCCGGGGCTGGTGCTCGACTTCCACGCCGCGGCCGAATGGGACACCGATGCGTCGGCGCTCGACGCCTGCCGCAGCGACATCGCACAGGCCGACATCGTGCTCTCGGCCATGCTGTTCATGGACGAGCATGTCCGGGCGATCCTGCCGGCGCTCGCGGCCCGGCGCTATGCCTGCGACGCGATGGTCGGCTGCATGTCGGCGAGCGAGGTGGTGAAGACGACCAAGCTCGGCCGCTTCGACATGAGCGGCGACAAGCGCAGCGCCCTCGATTTCCTGAAGAAGCTGCGCGGCAAGCCCGGCCAGCAGGGCAATGCCGGCCGGCAGATGGCCCTGGTGCGCAAGCTGCCGAAGATCCTGCGCTTCATCCCGGGCTCGGCGCAGGACGTGCGCGCCTATTTCCTGACCCTGCAATACTGGCTGGCCGGCTCGGACGAGAACGTCGCCGCCCTGGTCCGCTTCCTGGTGCACCGCTACGCCGCCGGCACCCGCGCGGTGTGGCGCGAGGGACCGGCCGCACCGGCGCCCCTCGATTACCCCGAGACCGGCCTCTACCACCCGCGCCTGCCTAGCCGGATCGGCCAGGATCCGTCCCGGCTGCCGCGCTCGGCGGACACGCGAGGCCGGGTCGGGCTGCTGCTGATGCGCAGCTACGTGCTGGCCGGCAACACCGCCCATTACGACGGGGTGATCGCCGCCCTGGAGGCCAAGGGCCTCGACGTGGTGCCGGCCTTCGCCAGCGGCCTCGACAACCGTCCGGCCGTGGACGCCTTCTTCATGCGGGATGGCCGCGCCCGGATCGATGCCCTGGTGTCGCTCACCGGCTTCTCGCTGGTCGGTGGCCCCGCCTACAACGACGCCGCCGCCGCAGAGGCGATGCTGGCGCAGCTCGACGTGCCCTACCTCGCCGCGCAGGCGCTGGAATTCCAGACGATCGAGCAATGGGAATCCGGCGAGCGCGGCCTGTCGCCGGTCGAGGCGACCATGATGGTCGCGATCCCCGAGCTCGACGGCGCCACCGCCCCGATGGTGTTCGGCGGACGCTCCTCGGCGTCGGGCAGCGACAACGCCCGGGACATGCGCGCGCATCCCGAGCGGGTCGCGCGGCTGGCCGAGCGGGTCGAGCGCCTCGTCTCCCTGCGCCGCACCCCGAAGGCCGAGCGCAAGCTCGCCGTGGTGCTGTTCAACTTCCCGCCCAATGCCGGCGCCACCGGCACGGCCGCGTTCCTGTCGGTCTACGCCTCGCTGCTCAACACCCTGAAGGGCCTGGCGGCGGACGGCTACGCCGTGGAGATCCCGGAGAGCGTCGACGCCCTGCGCGAAAAAATCCTGGACGGCAACGCCAAGCGCTACGGGACCCAGGCCAACGTCCATGCCCGCATCCGGGCCGAGGACCATGTCCGGCGCGAACGATACCTCGCCGAGATCGAGACCCAATGGGGTCCCGCGCCCGGCCGCCACCAGACCAACGGCTCCGACCTGTTCGTGCTCGGCGCCCAGTTCGGCAACGTCTTCGTGGGCGTCCAGCCGGCCTTCGGCTACGAGGGCGACCCGATGCGGCTGCTGTTCGAGCGCGGCTTCGCGCCGACGCACGCGTTCTCGGCCTTCTACCGCTACCTGCGTGAGGATTTTTCCGCCGACGCCGTGCTGCATTTCGGGACGCACGGCGCGCTCGAATTCATGCCCGGCAAGCAGACCGGCCTGTCCGAGGCGTGCTGGCCGGAGCGGATGATTGGGGCGCTGCCCAACATCTACCTCTACGCCGCCAACAACCCGTCCGAGGGGACGCTGGCCAAGCGCCGCTCCGCCGCGACGCTGGTGAGCTACCTGACCCCGAGTCTCGCCACCGCCGGGCTCTATCGCGGCCTGCTCGACCTGAAGAGCTCCATGGAGCGCTGGCGCGGGCTCGATCTCGAAGCGGTCGCGGAACGCGAAACCCTCGCCAGGCTGATCCAGGAGCAGGGCGCCGCCGTCGATCTCGTGCCGGCCGAGCCGGCCTGGACCGGCGATCTCGGCGCCCGGGTCGCAAACCTCTGGTCCGCCGTGCAGGAGCTGGAGCAGACTCTGATCCCGCACGGGCTGCACGTGGTCGGCGAAGGCGTGCCGGCGGAGGAACGGATCGACCTGCTGCTCGCGCTGGCCGAGGCCTCGCACGGGCTGAAGCCCGACCGCGCCGCCATCGCCGCGCTGGTCGCGGGAGAGGGTGCCGAGGCGGCCTTCGCGGTCTCCGGGCTGCCCGGCGACCCCGAGACCCGCGCCGCCTTCGCGGTCCTCGCCCAGACCGACAGCTTGCTGGCGCGGGACCACGAGCTCCCGGCCCTCTTGCGGGCGCTCGACGGCCGGTTCATCCCGCCGGTGGCCGGGGGCGACCTGTTGCGCAACCCCGCGATCCTTCCGACCGGGCGCAACATCCACGGCTTCGATCCGTACCGCCTGCCCTCCGCCTTCGCGGTGGCCGACGGCGCCCGGCAGGTCGAGCGCATCCTCGAGCGCTTCGCCGCGGACGGGAAACCCTGCCCGGAGAGCGTCGCCCTGGTCCTGTGGGGCACCGACAACCTCAAGAGCGAGGGCGGCCCGATCGCCCAGGCGCTGGCCCTGATCGGTGCTACCCCACGCTTCGACGGCTACGGTCGGCTCAGCGGCGCCGAGCTGATCCCGCTGGACACCCTCGGCCGCCCGCGGATCGACGCGGTCGTCACCCTCTCAGGCATTTTTCGCGATCTCTTGCCTTTGCAGACGAAGCTGCTGGCCGAAGCCTCGTATCTCGCCGCCACCGCCGACGAGCCATTAGACAAAAATTTCGTCCGGAAGCACGCTCTGGCGATCCAGGCCGAGCAGGGCTGCGATCTGGAAACCGCGGCGCTGCGGGTCTTCTCCAACGCCGAGGGGGCCTACGGCGCCAACGTCAACCAGTTGGTCGATTCCGGGGCCTGGGACGACGATGCCGAGCTGTGCGAGACCTTCTCGCGCCGCAAGAGCTTCGCGTATGGCCGCTCGGGCAAGCCGGCGCCGCAGCGGGCGTTGATGCAGGCGGTGCTGGCTTCCGTTGACATGGCCTACCAGAACCTCGACTCGGTCGAGGTCGGCGTCACTTCCGTGGACCATTACTTCGACGGGCTCGGCGGCATGGGCCGGGCGGTGGCGAAGGCCCGCGGCGCGGCGGTGCCGATCTACATCAGCGACCAGACCCGCGGGGAGGGCCGCGTGCGCTCCCTGGAGGAGCAGGTCGCGCTGGAGACACGCACCCGCATGCTCAACCCGAAATGGTACGAGAGCCTGCTCGGCCACGGTTACGAGGGCGTGCGCCAGATCGAATCCCACCTGACCAACACGGTCGGCTGGTCGGCCACCGCCAACGCGGTCCAGCCCTGGATCTACGAGCGGATCACCGAGACCTACGTGCTCGACCCGGCCATGCGCGAGCGCATGGCCTCCCTCAACCCTACCGCCTCCGCCAAGGTCGCCCAACGGCTGATCGAGGCTCACAAGCGCGGCTTCTGGACCCCCGACGCAGCGATGCGGGACGCCCTCGATCGGGCCGAGGAGGAACTGGAAGATCGTCTCGAAGGCGTCACCACAGGAGTCGCCGCATGAACATCGCCATTCGCAACCCGGTCGTTGCCCGGAAGGAAGAAGGCAGCGTGCAGGTCGATCTCGACCCGGACCTGAAGATCGAGACCGCGAAGGTGTTCGCGGTCTACGGCAAGGGCGGCATCGGCAAGTCGACGACTTCGTCGAACCTGTCGGTGGCGTTCTCGAAGCTCGGCAAGCGGGTGCTGCAGATCGGCTGCGACCCCAAGCACGACTCGACCTTCACCCTGACCAAGCGCCTCGCCCCCACGGTCATCGACGCCCTCGAAGCCGTGAACTTCCACTCGGAGGAGCTGCGCGTCGAGGACTTCGTGGTCGAGGGCTATAACGGCGTCATGTGCGTCGAGGCCGGCGGCCCTCCGGCCGGCACCGGCTGCGGCGGCTACGTGGTCGGCCAGACGGTGAAGCTCCTGAAGGAGCACCACCTCCTGGAGGACACCGACGTCGTGGTGTTCGACGTACTCGGCGACGTGGTCTGCGGCGGCTTCGCCTCGCCGCTCCAGCACGCCGACCGGGCGCTGATCGTCACCGCCAACGACTTCGACTCGATCTTCGCGATGAACCGGATCGTGGCGGCGATCCACGCCAAGGCCAAGAACTACCCGGTGCGGCTCGGCGGCGTCATCGCGAACCGCTCGGCCAAGACCGACGAGATCGACCGGTTCAACGACGCGGTCGGCCTGAAGCGGCTGGCCCATTTCCCCGATCTCGACATTGTCCGCCGCTCGCGGCTCAAGAAGTCGACCCTGTTCGAGATGGACTCCTCCCCCGAACTCGACGCGGTGACGGCCGAGTACATGCGGCTCGCCGAGACGCTCTGGGCCGGCGGGGAGCCTTGCGAGGCCATCCCGATGAAGGACCGCGACCTGTTCGAATTTTTGGGATTCGATTGATGGCGGGCGCGAGCTACGACACCCGCAGGGGTGAACTGACCACCTACTTCGACCGCACCGCGGTCGAGGCCTGGTCGCGGCTGACCTCCGACGCGCCGGTGAGCCGGATCCGCGCCACCGTGCGGGCCGGCCGGGACGCGATGCGCGGGACGCTGCTGTCCTGGCTTCCCGCCGACATGACCGGCCTGCGCCTGTTGGACGCCGGCTGCGGCACCGGGGCGCTCAGCGTCGAGGCCGCGCGGCGCGGCGCCGAGGTGGTCGCCATCGACGTCTCGCCGACTTTGGTCGGCCTCGCCCGGGAACGGCTGCCAACGATCCCCGGCGCGGGCAGCATAGATTTCCGCGTCGGCGACATGCTCGACCCCGGCCTCGGCCGGTTCGACCACGTGGTCGCGATGGATTCGCTGATCCATTACAGCGCCGCCGACATCGTCCGGGCGCTCGCGGCCCTCGGCGCCCGCACCGACGGGTCGGTGCTGTTCACGGTGGCGCCGCGCACGGCCCTGCTGACCGTGATGCATGCGGCCGGACAGTTCTTTCCCCGCGGCGACCGCTCGCCGGCGATCGTGCCGGTGACCGAGGGTGGCCTCCGGCGCCGGATCGCTGCCGAACCGGCACTCGACGGATTCACCTGGTCACAGAGCCATCGGATCAACAGCGGCTTCTACCTGTCGAACGCGATCACGCTGACACGCGCCTCCCAACCACGCCCTCATCCTGAGGCGCCGAAGCATAGCGGAGGCCTCGAAGGAGCCCTCCAGCCAGCTGCGCGATCCCTGGAGGGCTCCTTCGAGGCTGCTGCGCCGCACCTCAGGATGAGGGGGATGGACGAAACGGGGGGGACCGCCGCATGAGATCCGGCCGCGCCCTGACCAAAGCCCTGATGCGCCTCGGCCCGGCGATCCTGCCCTTCGCCGATGCCGCCACCGTCGAGCTGCCGCTCGGCCGGCTGCTGCGGCTCGCCTTGTTCCAGGTGACCGTCGGCATGGCGGCGGTGCTGCTGATCGGGACGCTCAACCGGGTGATGATCGTCGAGCTCGGCGTCCCGGCCTGGATCGTCGCGGTGATGCTGGCCCTGCCGCTGATCTTCGCGCCGTTGCGGGCCCTGGTCGGGTTCCGGTCGGACACGCACCGCTCGGTGCTGGGCTGGCGGCGGGTGCCGTATATCTGGTTCGGCACCCTGCTCCAGTTCGGCGGCCTGGCGATCATGCCGTTCGCGCTGCTGATCCTGTCGGGCGATACCACCGGCCCGCTCTGGGTCGGGGATGTGGCGGCGGCGTTCGCGTTCCTGCTGGTCGGGGCCGGGCTGCACACCACCCAGACCGTCGGTCTCGCGCTCGCCACTGACCTCGCCCCCGCGCATGCCCGGCCGAAGGTGGTGGCGCTGCTCTGCGTCGCCCTGCTGTTCGGCATGATGGCGAGCGCCCTGCTGTTCGGGCTGTTCCTCGCGCATTTCTCACCCGTGCGGCTGATCCAAGTGATCCAGGGCGCGGCGCTCGTCACCATCGTGCTCAACGGGATCGCCCTGTGGAAGCAGGAGCCGCGCGACCCGAACCGGAGCCGGGCCGCCCCGGCGCGGGACTTCCGCGCCTCCTGGCGCGACTATGCCGGGCAGGGCACCGCGCGCCGCCGCCTCGTGGCGATCGGGCTCGGCACCGCCGGGTTCTCGATGCAGGACATCCTGCTCGAGCCCTATGGCGGCCAGATCCTGCACCTCTCGGTCGGGGCGACCACGGCGCTGACGGCGCTGCTCGCCGCCGGTGGCGGGCTCGGCCTGCTGATCGCCGCCCGCTGGCTCGGGCGCGGCGGCGACCCGTTCCGGGTCTCGGCCGTCGGCGTCGGCATCGGCATCCTGGCCTTCTCGGCGGTGGTCTTCGCCGCGCCGCTCGCCTCGGCCGACCTGTTCGCGGTGGGCGTCAGCCTGATCGGATTGGGCGGCGGCCTGTTCGCCCACGGCACGCTCACCGCCTCGATGAACCGGGCCGGCCCCGAGGATACCGGGCTGGCGCTCGGCGCCTGGGGCGCCGTCCAGGCCAGCGCCGCGGGGATCTCGATCGCCGCCAGCGGCGTGGTGCGCGACATCGGCGGCGCCATCGCCCAATCGGGGGTGCTCGGCGAGGGCATGAACGAGCCCGCGATCGGCTACCTGATCGTCTACCACATCGAGATCGCTCTCCTGTTCGCGGCCCTGATCGCCCTGGGACCGCTGGTTCGGGAGGACGCGCGTGCAGCAGGGAAAAATCGGCTCGGCGGCACTCTTGCCGAACGGGCGGCCTGAGACTCGGGGAGGACAGCCATGCCAACCGGCGCCATTACGGGTTACGTCGACGTCGCCCAGGTCGTGCTCTACGCCTTCTTCATCTTCTTCGCCGGGCTGGTGTTCTGGCTGCGCCGGGAGGACCGGCGCGAGGGCTACCCGCTGGAGAACGAGATCGTCGGCCGCCGCAAGGCGCCGGACCCGGTCCTGATCCCACGGTCCAAGGCGTTCCACCTGCCGGGCGGCGAGACCACCTACGCCCCCCAGGCGGTGCAGGGCCGCGACGACATCGAGACCGGCATCCCGGCCCGCAAGGTCGAGCCCTGGCCCGGCGCCCCCTACGAGCGGACCGACACGTCGCTCCAGGCCGGCGTCGGCCCCGGCTCGTGGGTCGTCCGGCACGACGTGCACGACAAGACCTGGGACGACGAGTACCGGATCGTGCCCCTGCGGGTCGCCAAAGCCTTCGTCATCCACGAGGCCGGCCCGAACCCGATCGGCATGACCGTGTTCGGCACCGATAACGGGGTGGCGGGTGTCGTCAGCGATGTCTGGATCGACCGCGGCGAGTCGCTGATCCGCTACTACGAGGTCGAATTGCCCACGGGCGGCCGCCGGCTGATGCCGTCCACCTTCTGCCGGGCCGGCGGCTTCACCAAGACGGTGAAGTCCGAGGCCCTGCTCGCCGCCCAGTTCGCCGACATCCCGGCGACCCGGGATCCCGACAGCGTCACCTTCCTGGAGGAGGAGCGGATCATGGCCTATTTCGGCGCCGGCACCCTCTACGCCACCCCGGCCCGGGCGGAGCCCCTGCTATGAGCGGCGATTTCCTCCCCGAGGGCACCCTGCGGGGTCTGCCCGGCCCGCTGCCGGCGAACGAGCGCATCCTGTGGCAGGGGGCGCCGACCACCAGCGGCCTCTGGGTCCGCGCCTATCATGCCCGCCTGGTCGCCGCCTGGTTCGCTGCCTGCGCCCTGGCCTTCGGGCTGATGGCCGGCTCGCCCGTCTCGGCGCTCACCACCGTCGGCCTGACCCTGCTGGTCGGCGGGGTCGGCCTCGCCCTGCTCTGGCTGTTCGCGTGGCTCAGCCACCGCACCGCGGTCTACACGATCACCGACCGCCGGATCGTGCTGCATGCCGGCATCGCCCTGCCGGTGACCCACAACGTGCCCTTCGCGCAGGTCGAGGGTGCGGCGTTGCGTGCCTTCACGGACGGGAGCGGAGATCTGCCGCTCCGGTTGCGGCCGGGCCTGCGTATCGCCTACCTTCAGCTGTGGCCGCATGCCCGGCCCTGGCGTCTCGCCCGGACCGAGCCCATGCTGCGTTCCGTACCCGATGCGGAGGCGGTGGCGACGCTGCTGGCGCGGGCGATCGAGGCCCATGCCGAGGCGTCGCAGACGGTGCGGCCCCTGATCGTCCCGCGTCCGCGGGCGGTCCAAGACAATCCCGGCCGCGTCGTCGCGGCCGAATAGGGAGAGGCGCGATGGGCGAGCGGGCGGAGAGCGTCGGCCGATCCGCAGGACCGGCACCGGCCCTGCTGATGATCGGCGCCGGCGCGCTGATGGGCTTCACCATGCTGGCCGTCCTGGTCGGGCGCAGCGAGGGCATCGGCATGATCGCCCTGCCGCCGGCCAAGCCGGTCACGCGGCTCGAATTCCGCGCCGAGGACCAGGTCGACGGCTCGATCGCCCTGCGCAACGCCGCCGACCGGCAGATCGTCGCCTGGATCCGCCCCGGCGAGGACGGTTTTCTGCGCGGGACCCTGCGCGGTCTGGCCCAGGCCCGCCAGCGCGACGGCCTCGGCCCGGAGCAGCCGTTCAGCCTGACCCGCTACGATGACGGCCGCCTCGCGCTGGCCGACGACGCCACCGGCCGCCGGGTGCCGCTCGAAGCCTTCGGCCCGACCAATGCCGGGGCCTTCGCCCGGCTGCTCGCCGTCCCCGCCGGCACGGAGACGCGCTGATGGGCCTGTTCGGGAGCCGCACCGTCACCGTGCCCTGCACGATCGAGATCGAGCAGACGCCCGAGAGCCTGCACGCGCACGTCACCCTGGATTCCGGCTTCGAGATCGAGCCCGGTGACGAGGTCCAGGTCCACGACGCCCCGACCTCCGTACCCTATGGCGAGCGGCTCACCGTCCGCCGCACCGCCACCGTCACCCGGGCCGGCCCGCTGGAGCGGGCCTGGACCAAGCTCGTCGCCCATCTCGAACTGACCGAACTCTACGAAGTCAGTTTTTCCGAGAGGAGGAAGCTGTGAACGCTCCCGTCCCGCCGCTCTCCGGCCAGCCGGTTCCGAAAACGCCGGTCAACGAATCGACCAAGGCCGCCCAGGAGACGACCTTCCTGAGCCCGCGCTTCTACACCACCGATTTCGACGAGCTCGACCGCACCAACGTCGAGCCGGTGCGCCGGGATTGGGACCTGCTCATCGCCGAGCTGCGCGCCGACCCGAACAAGCGCCACTTCACCCGCAACGCCGACTTCGACTGCGACCTGTCGCAGATGGAGCCCGAGCTGCGGAAGGAGTTTTTGGATTTTCTGGTGTCTTCGATCACCGCCGAGTTCTCCGGCTGCGTGCTCTACGCCGAGATGAGAAAACGCGCGAAGAACAAGGACATCAAGGAGCTGTTCGGTTTCATGAGCCGTGACGAGGCCCGCCACGCCGGCTTCATCAACGACACGCTGAAGGATTTCGGCATCGGCGTGGACCTGGGCTTCCTGACCAAGTCCAAAAAATACACGTTCTTCCGGCCGAAATTCATCTTCTACGCGACGTATCTGTCCGAAAAGATCGGCTACGCCCGCTACATCACCATCTTCCGTGAGCTGGAGAAGCACCCGGAGCGGCGCATCCACCCGATCTTCAAGTGGTTCGAGCTGTGGTGCAACGACGAGTTCCGCCACGGCGAGGCGTTCGCGCTGCTGATGCGCGCCAACCCGAAGCTGACCAGCGGCATCAATCGCTACTGGATCCGGTTCTTCCTGCTGGCGGTGTTCGCCACGATGTATGTGCGCGACCATCACCGCCCGGCCTTCCACGCCGCGCTCGGGGTCGATCCCACCGACTACGATTACACGGTGTTCCGCATCACCTCCGAGATCTCGCGGCAGACCTTCCCGCTGGAGCTCGACCTCGACAACCCGAAGTTCCACGCCGGGCTGGAGACCCTGCTCGCCTGCTCCCGGGCGATCGCCGAGGCTCGGGCCCAGGGCGGCGTCCTGGGCAAGCTCAAGCACGGCATCCAGGTGCTGCGCGCGGCCGCCACCTTCGTCCGGCTCTACTTTCTGCCGGTCAAGGCGAACGCCCTGCCGGCCGACATCCGCCTCCAGCCGGTCTGGTAGGATGGCGACTTACGCCGCCCCGGTCGTCTATGCCCTGGTGCTCTGGTGGTTCTCCACCGGGCTGATCCTGCTGCTCGACCACGCCCCGCGGCGCACGCATCCGTGGAGCATGGCCGGCGCGACGCTGCTGCTCGCCGGCGCGCTGGTGGCGATCCGCACCAGCGCCCAGGATACCAGCTCGACGGGGGCCTACACGGCGTTCACGGCGGCCCTGGTGGTCTGGGGCTGGCAGGAGATGAGCTATTACATGGGCTTCGTGTCGGGCCCGAAGCCGGCGGCCTGCGCACCGGGTCTGCGCGGCCTCGACCGGTTCCTGGCGGCGCTCGCCACCAGCCTGTGGCACGAATTCGCCATCGTGATCGGCGGCCTGGCGATCCTGGCCTTGGTCTGGGGCGGGGCCAACACCATCGCCCTGTGGACCTACGGCGCCCTGGTGGTGATGAACCTGTCGGCGCGGCTCAACCTGTTCCTCGGGGTGCGCAACCTGCACGCCGAGTTCCTGCCGGACCATCTCGGCTACCTGGCCTGCTACCTCTCGCGAAAACCGATGAACCTGCTGTTCCCGGTCTCGGTCAGCCTCGGGACCATCGCGGCAGGCCTGCTCGGGCGGGCGGCCCTCGGGCCGGACCTGCTGGCGCACGAGTTGATCGGCTTCACCGTCCTGGCGACCCTGATCGCGCTGGCGACGCTCGAACACTGGTTCCTGATGCTGCCGCTGCCCTCGGCCGAGCTGTGGCGGTGGAGCCTGCCGACGCGCAATCCGGACGGCGCGGCGCGGCCGGGGGACAACGGCTAGATCCGACCATCACAGCGGGATTTCGCGCGCGCACCACTTTGGAACTGGTCTCGTGCGAAGGACGAACCTCACAGGCGGGGACAACCCGCGAACCAATCGGGGAGAGGCGACATGGACTACGAGACCTTCTTCGGAGCCGAGATCGCCGGACTCCACCGCGAGGGACGCTACCGGGTCTTCACCGATCTGGAGCGCCATTCCGGCAACTTCCCGCACGCCACGCATCACCATCCGTCCGGCACGCGCCCGGTCACGGTCTGGTGCTCCAACGACTATCTCGGCATGGGCCAGCACGCCTCCGTCACCGGGGCGATGCACGAGGCGATCGACCGCTGCGGCGCCGGGGCCGGCGGCACCCGCAACATCTCCGGCACCAACCACTACCACGTGCTGCTGGAGCGCGAGCTCGCCGACCTCCACGGCAAGGAGGCGGCCCTGCTGTTCACCTCCGGCTACGTCTCGAACTGGGCGGCGCTCGGGACCCTGGCCTCGCGGCTGCCGAACTGCGCCGTCTTCTCCGACTCCGAGAACCACGCCTCGATGATCGAGGGCATCCGGTTCTCCCGGGCCGAGCGTCACATTTTTCGTCACAACGACCCGGAGGACCTGAACCGGAAGCTCGCATTGGTCGATCCGGCCCGGCCGAAGCTGGTCGCGTTCGAATCCGTGTATTCCATGGACGGCGACATCGCCCCGATCGGCGAGATCTGCGACGTGGCCGAGGCCCACGGGGCGCTCACCTATCTCGACGAGGTCCACGCGGTCGGCCTCTACGGCGCGCGGGGCGGCGGCATCTCGGAGCGCGACGGCGTCGCCCACCGCCTCGACGTGATCGAGGGCACCCTCGGCAAGGCGTTCGCGGTCCATGGCGGCTACATCACGGCCTCGGAGAAGCTCTGCGACTTCGTGCGCAGCTTCGCCTCGGGCTTCATCTTCACCACCTCGCTGCCCCCCGCGGTGGCGGCGGGCGCGGCGGCCTCGATCCGCCACCTGAAGGTCAGCGGCACCGAGCGCGCCCGCCATCAGGAGCGCGTCGCCAAGGTCCGCCAGGCGCTGGAAGCCGCCGACATCCCGGTGATGCCCAACGACAGCCACATCGTGCCGGTGATGGTCTGCGATCCGGTGCTGTGCAAGGCGATCTCCGACACCCTGCTCGACGAGTTCGGCATCTACGTGCAGCCGATCAACTACCCGACCGTGGCCCGCGGCACCGAGCGGCTGCGGATCACCCCCTCGCCGCTGCACACAGACAAGGACATCGCGCATCTGGTCGGGGCGCTCTCCACGATCTGGGCGCGGATCGGGCTCCGGCAGAAGGCGGCGGAGTAGGGGTTCCCTTCTCCCACCCGCTCCCGCATCCTGAGGTGCCCGCGTCAGCGGGCCTCGAAGGAGCCCTCCAGCCGGCAGCACGATCCCTGGAGGCCTCCTTCGAGGCCTCCGCTGCGCTTCGGCACCTCAGGATGAGGGGGTGGATTGGAAGCCCCCTCGCAGCATCGAGTCAGCGCGTGCCAACCTTCCCCTTCTCGGCCATCGTCGCGCAGGACGAGATGCGCCAGGCGCTGCTGATCGCGGCGGTGGATCCGTCCATCGGCGGCGTGCTGGTGTTCGGCGACCGCGGCACGGGGAAATCCACCGCGATCCGGGCGCTGGCCGCCCTGCTGCCGCCGATGCGGGCGGTGGTCGGCTGCCCGTACAATTGCGACCCCGACAACCCGGCGGAGAGCTGCCCGCACTGCGCGAGCCTGCCGGGCACGCGGAGAAAGTCCGAAAAAAAGCCGGTGCCGGTGGTGGATCTGCCGCTCGGGGCGACCGAGGACCGGGTGGTCGGCACCCTCGACCTGGAGCGGGCGCTCGGCGCCGGCGTGAAGGCGTTCGAGCCGGGGCTGCTCGCCCGGGCCAACCGCGGTTTTCTGTATATCGACGAGGTGAACCTGCTGGAGGACCACTTGGTCGATCTCCTGCTCGATGTCGCGGCCTCCGGGGTCAACACCGTCGAGCGCGAGGGCCTCAGCTTGCGCCATCCCGCAAAATTCGTCCTGGTCGGCTCCGGCAACCCGGAGGAGGGGGAGCTGCGCCCGCAGCTCCTCGACCGGTTCGGGCTGGCCTGCGAGGTCACGACCCCGCAGGACATCGCCACCCGGATCGCGGTGGTGCGCGCCCGCGACGCCTACGAGCGCGACCCGGAAGGCTTCTGCGCCGCCCGCGCGGGTGACGAGACCGCGATCCGAAAAAAAATCCTGCTGGCCCGGGAGCGCCTGCCGCATCTGAACGTGCCGGATTCGGCCCTGGAGCGCGCGGCGCAGCTCTGCTTGGCGCTCGGCACAGACGGCCTGCGCGGCGAGCTGACCCTGATGCGCACAGCCCGGGCGCTGGCAGCCCTCGACGGCGCCGAATCGGTCACGGACGACCACATCCGCCGGGTCGCCCCGGCCGCCCTGCGCCACCGCCTGCGCCGCAACCCGCTGGACGAATCCGGCTCGACCGCCCGGGTCGAGCGGGCGCTGGCAGAGGTGTTTTCGTGACGGGGCCGGCGCAACCTCTCCCTCCCCCCTCTGCGGGGGAGGGTACCCTGCGCAGCAGGGGGGGAGAGGGGAGCGCCATGTCCGGAAGTGGCGCGTCGGGTGCGAAACCCGCTGTCGTCGCGCTGCCCCTCTCCCGACCCTCGCTGACGCGAGGGCCACCCTCCCCCGCAGAGGGGGGAGGGAAGGCGGAAGCGCCTCAAAACATCTGGCCCGATGCCCTGCGCGCCGCCCGCCTCCTCGCCACCGACCCGCATGGCTTCGGCGGCGCGGTGTTGCGGGCCGGGCCGGGGCCGGTGCGGGAGCGCTGGCTCGACAGCCTGCGGGCGATGCTTCCCCCGGAGACGCCCTGGCGGCGGCTGCCGCCGGGGATCGGCGACGACAGCCTGCTCGGCGGCCTCGACCTCGCCGCGACCCTGGCGGCGGGCCGGCCGGTGGCGCGGGCGGGATTGCTGGCTGAGGCTGATGGCGGGTTGATCGTCGTGCCCATGGCCGAGCGGCTGCCCCCCGGCATCGCGGCGCGCTTGGCGGGTGCCCTCGACACCGGCACCGCCTCGGAAAGCCCGGCGCGCTTCGGCCTTGTGCTGCTCGACGAGGGCGAGGGCGACGAGACCGTCTCCGACGCCCTGGCCGACCGCCTCGCCTTCCGGATCGACCTGACCGGCCTCGGGGTCGCGGCATGCGACACGCCTGCTGTCGCGACAGACTTTGATCCGGGCGACCCGGAGGCCGATCCGCTCGGCACGCTGTGCCGGCTGGCGGAGGCGCTCGGCGTCGCGTCCTTACGCGGGCCGATCCTGGCGGCCCGGGTGGCGCGGGCGCTGGCGGCGGAGGAGCCGGTCGGCACGGACGCGATCATGGCAGCCGCCCGCCTGGTCCTGGCCCCGCGCGCCACGCGCCTGCCCGCACCGGAGGAGGTGATGCCGGAGGAGGCCGAGGCGCCGCCCCCGCCGCCCGCGGAGGATGGCCTCCCGGAGGACGCGACGGATCCGGCCCCGGCCGACGCCGCCGAGGATCGCGTGCTGGAGGCGGTGCGGGCGGCGATTCCCGCCAAGCTGCTCGATCAGTTGCTGGCGGGGGGCGTGCGCCTCTCGGCCGCGAAGGCCGGGCGGGTCGGCCAGCCGGCGGCCTCGCGCACCGGCCGCCCGATCGGCAGCCGGCGGGGCGACCCGCGGCGCGGGCGCCTCGACCTGCTGGCGACCCTCCGCGCGGCGGCCCCCTGGCAGGGCCTGCGGCGCGCGGCCGGCGAAACCCGCCCGATCGTGGTCCGGCGGGACGATCTGCGGATCCGGATCCTGCGGCAGCGGACCGAGACCACCACGGTGTTCTGCGTCGACGCCTCGGGCTCGGCTGCCCTGGAGCGGCTGGCCGAGGCCAAGGGCGCGGTCGAGTTGCTGCTGGCCGAGGCTTATGTCCGGCGCGACCGGGTGGCGCTCGTGGCGTTCCGCGGGGCAGGTGCGGAGCTGGTCCTGCCGCCGACCCGCTCGCTGACCCGGGCCAAGCGCGGCCTCTCGGGCCTGCCGGGCGGGGGCGGGACGCCGCTGGCCGCCGGGATCGACGCGGCGCTGAGTGTGGCCCTCGGCGTGCGCCGGAGCGGCAGCCGGCCGGTGATCGTGCTGCTGACGGATGGGCGCGCCAACGTCGCGCGCTCGGGGGAGGGCGGCCGGGCCCGGGCCGGCGCGGAGGCCCTGCAGGCGGCTCGCGCGCTCAGGACGGCCGGGATGCCGGCCCTGGTGATCGATACCGGCGCCCGTGGCGAAGGCGCGCGCGCGGTCGCCGACGCGATGGCCGCCCGTTACCTCGTACTGCCCCGGGCCGATGCCGGCCTGCTCAGCGCGGCGGTGCGGGCCGCGCTCTGAGCGTGGTGACGGGCCGGGCGGAGCCGACGAGGTCGCGGATCAGAGGTGATAACCGGCGCCGAGATCGGCGACGCGCTGGTTGTGAGACATCCAGGCGTTCAGCATCTCGCGGAACAGGCCGCGGAAGTTCCAGCGGCCCGCGGTCGAGCCGGCGAAGTGATGGGTCGAGGAGGTGAAGACGATCATGGCCGGTTCCAACGGTGAGAGATGCGCGGTGCCTGCGTTCGCCCCTGTGATGCCCCCATTGTTGCGTCGCAGCAATCCGGTCTGCGGCAGCGGTGGCATGCGGTTTCCGCATGCATTCTCAATGTCTTACGAAATACTTCCAACCCGGCACGATAGCGCAGGCGCGTGGCGCGCCTCCCGATTTGGTGCACCGCAGGATACAAGCCGGTGCTGAGCCCGCGCGACGCGGACCGGCCCGACTGGGGGGTCGAGGGGCGGGATTGGCCGCACCGGGAGGCGAGCCGCTTCGTGGAGGCGGCGGGCCTGCGCTGGCATGTCCAGGAGTTCGGTCGGCCCGAGGCGCCGGTGCTGCTGCTCCTGCATGGGACCGGGGCCGCCACCCATTCCTGGCGCGGGCTGGCGCCGCTCCTGGCCCAAAATTTTTTTGTGATCGCCCCGGACCTGCCGGGCCACGGCTTCACCGATCCCCTGGCGGATGCCGACCTGTCGCTGCCCGGCATGGCTCGGGCCGTGGCGGGCCTCGTGGCAGCGCTCGGGCGCCCGCCGGTCGTGGCCGCCGGTCACTCGGCCGGGGCGGCGGTCCTGGCGCGGATGTGCCTCGACGGCGCGATCGCTCCGCGGCTGCTGGCGGCCTTCAACGGCGCGCTGGCGCCGCTGCCGGGGGCGGCGAGCCTGCTGTTCCCCGGCATGGCCCGGCTGCTGTTCCTCAACCCGTTCACCCCAAGAATCTTCGCCTGGACGGCGGACCGGTCGGCGGCCAAGCGGCTGATCGAGGGCACCGGCTCGCGCCTCGATCCGCAGGGTGTCGATCTCTACCGGCGGCTGTTCGCCCGGGCCGGTCATGTCCGCGGGGCGCTCGGCATGATGGCGAACTGGGACCTCGCCGGGCTGCACCGGGCTCTGCCAGGCTTGACGACCCGCACTCTGCTGATCGTCGGCGGCGACGACCGGGCGATCCTGCCCGACACCGCCTTCACTCTGCGCGACCGCCTGCCCGACGCCCGGGTCGCCCTGATCCGGGGGCTCGGCCATCTCGCCCACGAAGAGGCGCCCGAGCGCGTCGCCGAGGTGCTGTTCGAGGAGGCCCGGGCCGTCGGCATCCTCGAAGCCTGACGCGCCCGGCGGGACTGGCGCCGGCTTTGCCTGGGTCGTAGAGCGCTTGCCGCCGAAATGGATACCAGTTCGGCGTCAGCGAGCGCGTCACATCAAGGACTGAGAGTCGAGCCCGATTGCAACGCGATCGGGAACGGCTCTAGTGCCAACCGCAAGGTGTTGGACCTGCGGCGAAGCCGGGATGAGGAGTTGTCGGGACGATGGCGAGACCCGTGATCGGCGTCGTCGGAAACGCGCGCCTGCTCGACAACCGGTTCACGGCCCAGATCGTCGGCGAGAACAACCTCCGCGCGCTGGCCGAGGTGGCCGGCGCCCTGCCGCTGATGTTCGCCGGCTGTCCGGCGGTCACCGATCTCGGCGACCTGCTCGACGTGGTGGACGGCGTGCTGCTCACGGGCGGGCGCGCCAACGTCCATCCGACCCACTTCCGGACCGAGCCGCACCCGGCGCACGAGCCCTACGACGAGGCCCGCGACGCGGTGGCGCTGCCGCTGATCGAGGCCTGCGTGGCCCGGGGCGTGCCGCTGTTCGGCATCTGCCGCGGCTTCCAGGAGATGAACGTCGCCTTCGGCGGCAGCTTGCACCCGGAGATCCGCGACATACCCGGTCGCCTCAACCACCGCATGCCGCGGCTCGAGAACGGCGAGATCCATCCGGACATCGAGGTGGTGTTCGCCGAGCGCCACGCGGTCCGCCTGACGCCGGGCGGCGCCTTCGCCCGGCTGCTCGGGTGCGAGACGATCCGGGTGAACTCCCTGCACGGCCAGGGCATCCTGGAGCCGGGCGCCCGCATCGTGATCGAGGGCATCGCCGAGGACGACACGATCGAGGCGATCCGCATCGCCGATGCGCCGGGCTTCGCCCTGGGCGTGCAATGGCACCCGGAGCACGACGCCGCGACGAACCCGATCAACCGGGCGCTGTTCGAGGCGTTCGGAGCCGCGGCGGCGCGGCACCATGCCGAGGCGGGCAGCCGGCGCTGAACTGGATCGCGCAGGCGGATCATGCGGCGAAGTTACGACGCCGACCTCGCAGCATTCATGAGCGCGCCGGCCGAGTCTTACCCACCTTAATCTATGTTCGGACGTCTGATGAACATTGGTGCAGGTCTTCCGAACGCGGCGACGATTCTTTTCGCGACGCTGCGCGATTCACCTTTTCCCCGGACGACCTGTCGCAGCCGGGAACAGCATCCTTGGAAGGGGGGTTGCCCGAGTCCCGAACAGCGGTTGCCTCCTCCCGAGGCACACCTGCGCAGATCTTGAGCCATCGACCGCATGCAGTTTCCCCGCGACGACCAAGAGCATCCGCGCGCCCAGGCCTTTCGCGACTTCATCCGGAATCCCCCCTTTCCCTGCGTCGGCGCCAAGTCGGCCCTGTCGCGGGGGCGTATGAAGATCGTCGTGGCCCGGGACATCACCTCGGGCTGGGACGACATGCGGATCTACCCGGCCCTGCTCGCCTTCGTGGCGCGCTACCGGGAGACCCCCGACCTGTTCCAGAGCTTCGCCGTCGTGTTCGAGGGACCCGGCGACCTCTCGGAGGAGGCGTTCGAGCAGAATCTCTGGGCGCGGGCGCAATCGCTCACCGACAAGGATGCGTGGCTCGGCCAGCCGCACGACGCGCGCGTCGCGGATGATCCCGACAACCCGCACTTCTCCCTGAGCTTCGGCGGCGAGGCGTTCTTCGTGGTCGGGCTGCACCCGAACGCGAGCCGGCCCGCGCGGCAATTCTCCTCGCCGGTGCTGGTGTTCAACCTGCACGCCCAGTTCGAGCGCCTGCGCGCCGAGGGCCGCTACGAGAAGCTGCGCGCCTCGATCCTCGAGCGCGACGAGGCCCTGGCCGGCAGTCTCAATCCGATGCTGGCCCGCCACGGCGAGACCTCCGAGGCCCGCCAGTACAGCGGCCGCGTGGTCGGCGAGGAGTGGCGCTGCCCGATGCAGGGCCGGCCTGCGGCTCCGGCGACGCCGGCCACGGACGACTGGCATCCTCTGGCTTCGCCGCTCGATCCCATCTTCCCGACGAACGGCGCCTGAGACACCGCCGCTGGATCGCGGCGGCCCCTGCCGCGTTTCCGGCCGGACCGAAGCGGAAGCGGAGACATCATGGACCAGGCGGACGTGCAGCAGATCGAGCCGCGCTCAGGCGTTGCCTTCACCCTCGACCGGGGGCAGCGCCTCACGGTGATCGACCCGCGCGGCGAGCAGGTGGCCGACCTTGTCGCCTATAACCGCCACGATACGGCTGAGGTGATCTCGTCCGGGCGGACCCTCGACTATGCCAGCCGGATCTACCTGACCACCGGCGATCCGCTCTACTCCAACCGCTCGAACGTGCTGCTGCGCATCGTCGAGGACACGGTCGGGCGCCACGATTTCTTGCTGACGCCGTGCTCGGCCGACACGTTCCGGATCATCTACGGCGACACCGACCCGCATCGCGGCTGTTTCGGCAATCTGGCGGCGGCCCTCGCGCCCTACGGCATCGCGCCGGACGCGATCCCGGTGGCGTTCAACTGCTTCATGAACGTGCCGATCGACGGCACCACCGGAGCACTGACGGTCGAGCCGCCGCTGAGTCGGGCCGGCGACCGGATCGTGTTCACCGCGGAGACCGACCTCATCATCGGCCTGACCGCCTGCTCGGCGCTGCAGTCGAACAACGGCAGCTTCAAGCCGATCCACTATCGGGTCGAAGCTTAGCGCACACCTCTCAGTTGACGCTGCAGCTAAGATAGCGCTGAATTTTGTATTTTTTGCCTGTCCGCGTCGAAGAACTACCTAATCTTCGCACGGGATGACTTCCGAATAGGCATCTCAAGACGCGTTCCCGCCGAGATCCGTCAAAAATCTGTTGCTGACGATCGGCGTGTAGTTTGCGTTTACCAATCTTGTGTTTAAACGTCGCCGTGGAACAGCGCCGGGGCGTACGAGTCGCCGCATGCGGCAGCGCGCTCGACGCTGACAGCTCTCGACGGCCTGCCCGTCTCCTTCCCGGTGCCCCGATGACACGCTCGCAGACCGACCGCTCGCCCGGGGGCCATTCCGCGCCCCGGTGGAGCCTCTCCAACGTCAGGCTGAGCCACAAGCTGGCGGCGGTGATGGCCCTGGTTCTGGCAGCGGTCGGCGCCCTCACCGGCCTGAACTACCTCGATACAAGGTCCTCGGCGCTCGAAGACCGCGCGCTCATGACCAAAAACCTCGCCGACGTCGCGCAGAGCCTGCTGGTCCATTACGCGGCGCTGGCCTCCTCGGGCCGGATGCCGGTCGATCAGGCTCAGAAGGCCGCCCTCGAGGCTGTCAGCGCGCTGCGCTTCGGCGAGGCGGATTACTTCTTCGTCCTCGACATGGAGGGCCGGCTGATCGCCAACGCGTTCAACGCCAAGAATGTCGGCAAGGTGGTTCTGGACCAGACCGACATGCCGGGCGGGAAGCGCTACTTCGCCGAGATCGTCGAGGTGGCCAAGCGCGACGGCTCCGGCTTCGTCGACTACATGAAGCCGCGCGCCGGCGGGGCCGAACCGGTCGAGAAAGTCGTGAGCGTGCAAGTGTACAAGCCCTGGGGCTGGATCCTTGCCGCCGGCCTCTACCGGGACGATGTCCACGCGGCCGTGCGCCACCGTGCCCTCACCAACGCCCTCTGGGCTGCGGGCCTGGTGATCCCCGTCCTGGCCCTGCTCCTGCTCATCGGCAACGGCCTGTCGCGGCCGATCGTGCGCCTGACCGAGGCGATGCGGGCGCTCGCCGGCGGCGACCTCGCGGTGCCGGTCGCCGATCAGCAGCGCGGCGACGAGGTCGGCGCGATGGCGCGGGCCGTGCAGGTGTTCAAGGACGCGCTGATCGCCAAACGGGAAGCCGAGGTGGTCGCCGCCGCCGAGACCGCCGCCAAGATGCGCCGGGCCCAGGCGCTGGACGAACTCACCGGCCGGTTCGACGCGCATGTCGGCGCGCTGACGCAGAGCCTGTCCTCGGCCGCCGTGGAGATGGAAGCCACCGCCCGCGAGATGACGCGCACCGCCGCGCGCACCACCGACCAGTCCGGGCGGGTCGCTACGAGTTCCGAGCAGACTTCGGCCAACGTCCAGACCGTAGCCGCCGCGAGCGAGGAGATGTCTGCCTCGATCCAGGAGATCGCGTCCCGCGTCGCCCAATCCTCGACGATGGCCGACCGGGCGAGCGTGGACGCGGCCCGCACCAACGAACTGATGCAGGTCCTGTCCCGAGGGACGGACCAGATCAGCGACGTGATGGGCCTGATCGCCGGGATCGCCGGGCAGACCAACCTGCTGGCGCTGAACGCCACCATCGAGGCCGCCCGGGCCGGCGAGGCGGGCAGGGGCTTCGCCGTGGTCGCCGGGGAGGTGAAGGCCCTGGCGGCGCAGACCGCCAAGGCCACCGACACGATCGCCGGCCAGATCGCCGCCATCCAGGGCGAGACCCGGAACGCCGTCGAGTCGATCCAGACGATCGGCGGCACGATCGACGCGATGCGCACGGTCGCCCTGAGCGTGGCCGCGGCCATGGAGCAGCAGGGCGCGGCCACGAGCGAGATCGTCCGGAACGTCGCCCAGGCGGCGCAGGGGACGCAGGCGGTCAGCGAGGACATCATCGAGGTGCGCCAGGCCGCCGGCGAGACCGGCGCGGCCGCAGGCCAGGTGCTGAGCGCCGCGCAGGACCTGGCGCGCTACGCCTCGGGGCTGGGCCAGGAGGTGACCACGTTCCTGGCCGCGGTCAAAGCCGCGTGAGAGGGCGGACCGGACGGGGCGCATCAACCTTGGGGTGGTAGACGGCACCGGGCCGGGTCGGCGACCGTGCGGGTTTCGGAAGGCTCACGCTCGCGAGGGACCGGCCCGATGCGCTTCGCCCATGTCGCCCTGTGGACCCCCGACCTGGATACGGCCGCGGCCTTCTGGCGGCGCTATTTCGATGCCGAGATCGGTGCGCCGTACCACAGCCAGCGGCAGAAGGGATTCGTGTCCCGGTTCGTCACCCTGCCCGGGGACGGCGCGCAGATCGAACTGATGACCGCGCCCTGGGTCGCGGACGGGACGCACGACGAGCGCGTCGGCTGGGCGCATGTCGCGATCGCCCTCGGCAGCGTCGAGGCCGTCGACGCCCTCGCGGCCCGCTGCGCCACGGATGGCTGCCTCACGTCGCCGGCGCGCCGCACCGGCGATGGTTTCTACGAAGCAGTGATCGCCATGCCGGACGGAACGCCGATCGAGATCACCATCTGAGGGACGGGCGCAACGAGGCCTTTACGGGCCTCTCCCGGCCTGCACGGAAGATGACAATGGCCGCGTGAGCACGCGCCTCTCCCTTCCCCCTCTGCGGGCATCGGATTCACACATCCCTGGATGTGGCGCGGGTCCCCTCTCTCGTGCGGGAGAGGGACAGGGTGAGGGATGCGCGCTTTCCGGAAAAACATGGTCCCTCACCCCAACCCTCTCCCGCACGGGAGAGGGGGCGCGTGGCAGCCTTCGCAAGCCGATGTGTAAACATCGTAGCTCTGCGGGGGAGGGAGGGCGCGCGCTCTGGATTGAGCGTCCTTTCAGGATGCGCACCGGCCTGAACGCTATGCGTGAAGACCGTATCCTCTCTGGGCTGAGGGAACGTGCACGAAGTCCAGCTTCGATCGAGACCCCTCCCAAAAGGATTCAAACAATCCCGTCGATCGCCACCCGCAGGTGCTCCGGCCCGCGCAGGGCGGCTCCGGACCGGTAGGGCGGCGGGTCTTCGATCAGCCGGGGGGCCTTGAGCCGGCGGGCGAGCGCCGTGAGCGCCGCCTCGGCCTCGAACCGGGCGAGCGGAGCGCCGACGCAGTAATGCAGGCTGCCGCCGAAGCCGAGATGGCGGGTGCCGGTGCGGTCCGGGTCGAAGCGGTCGGGATCCGGGAACATTGCGGCGTCGCGGTTGCCGGAGGCGAGCAGCAGGACGAGGTCGGCACCCTCGGGGATCGTGACGCCGGCGATGTCGATGGAAGACAGCGTCTTGCGGGTCCGGAACTGCACGGGCGGCTCGTAGCGCAGCAGTTCCTCGATCAGCCGAGGGGCGCGGCCGGGATCCTGGCGCAGGCGCTCCAGCTCGTCGGGGTGGCGCAGCAGCGTCAGCAGCCCGTTGGTGATCAGGTTCACCGTGGTCTCGTGGCCGGCCACCAGCATCAGGATCGAGGTGGCGACCAGGTCGTAATCGCCCATCTTCGCGCCCTCCGGCGTCGCCTCGTTGGCGAGGCCCGAGAGCATGTCGTCCTGCGGGTGCCGGCGCTTCTCCTTGATCAAATCGGCCATGTAGCCGCCGATCGCGTCGAAGGTCCGGCTGTTCGCGGCGCGGATCTCGGTGTCGGACAGGCTGTCGGGCTCGAGCGCCGTGGCGAGCTGGGTCGCCCAGCCGTGGAACTTCGGCTCGTCCTCCCGGGGCACGCCGAACAGCTCGCAGATCACCGTCACGGGGAGCGGGTAGGCGAGGTCGTCGACGGCGTCGATCTCCCGGGCATCGCGCTTCTCGTCGAGCAGGTCGGCCACCAGCCGCTCGGAGCGCACCCGCATCGCCTGGATCCGCGCGCGGGAGAACTGGTGCATCACGGACGCGCGCAGGACGTCGTGGTCCGGCGGATCCCGGAAGATGAAGACCCGGTGCCGGTCCATCATCCAGTCCTTGAGCGGTTTGACGATCAGGTCGGTGAGGGGATTGCCGGTGCGGGGCCGGTCGGCCGGGGGCAGGGTCTCGGAGCTGACCCGCGGATCCTGCAGCAGGCTCGCGATCGTGCCGTGTGTCGCGGCGACCCAGGTCCCGGATTCGGTCCCGTCGTCCTGGCGCGAGACCGGATTCTTCCGCAGCTTGGCGTAGATCGGATAGGGGTCCGCCCGGTTGGCGAAATCCTTGACCTGGTCGAGGAGGGTGGCGTCGGGCATGGGGGTATCCTCAGGGAAAGCCCAGGGCGAGGACCATGATCCCCCGCGACGGGCGGTCGGCTGCGGCCCCCTGCGGCGGGAACGGCGCGCCGGCGGCGACCAGCTCGGCATGGGCCGGCAGCCAGCGGGCGGAATCCACCGATACGGCCGCGATGCAGCGCCCCGCCCGGCCATAGACGGCGATGAAGCGCCCGGAGCCCGGCTCGCCCTGGGTGAACGCCACGGCATCCGCCCCCTCGGTCAGCCCGGCGGACTTGACCACCACATCGCCCTGCGTCGACCAGAAGGTCGGCAGCGCCGCGTAGGGACTTTCGGGCTTCGCCCCGGCCAGAAGCTGTCCGGCGTGGGTGCCTTGCATCACGGCGTGGCTCCAGTGCTCCAGCGCCACGCGCCGGCCGCCGTAGAGCGGGTGGGGGAAGCGCGCAACGTCGCCGGCCGCGGCGATGCGCGGATCGGGCTGCCCCTCGGTGTCGAGGACGAAGCCCGCCGCGTCGCAATCGACGCCGCCCGGATCCGCCGAGAGGCCGGACCCGTCGAGCCATTCCGTGTTGCGGACGGCCCCGAGGGCGATCACCGCCACATCCGCATCGATGCGGGTGCCGTCGGTCAGGTGGGCGCGCACGAACCGGCCGCCCTCGCCCTCCAGCCACTCGACCTCGCTGCCGCTGCGCAGATCGACGCCCCGGCCCTCGAGCATCGCACCGATGAACGCCCCGACCGCGCTGCCGAGAACCCGGCCCAGAGGCGTCGGGCCGGGCTCGACCAGGGTCGCGGGCAGGCCGAGTTGCCGGCACAGGCTGGCGACCTCGCAGCCGATGAAGCCGGCACCGATCACCAGCACCCGCCGGGGACCGGCGGCGAGGGCGGCCCGCAGGGCGGCGGCATCGTCCCGCCCACGCAGGGTGAAGACGCCGGAGAGCCGTCCCTCATGCGGGTTCGGCCAGGCCCGGGCACGGGTGCCGGTGGCGATCAGCAGGCGGTCGTAGGGCAGGGTGCTCCCATCCGCGCGATGCAGGGTGCGGGATTCGCGGTCGAGGCGCGTGACAGGGCTACCGAGCTGCCACTCCACATCCGGGCCGAGGCTGCTCGGCAGGGTGGTCGCATCGGCTCGGATCTCGCCGGCCAGGACATGTTTCGAGAGCGGCGGGCGGTCATAGGGCCGGTACGGCTCGGCGCCGACGATGGTCAGCGGGCCGGAAAACCCGGCCTCGCGCATCGCCTCCGCGCCGCGCAAGGCGGCAAGCCCGGCGCCCACCACCACCGCACGGTCTGAACTCGGTGCCATCTCAGGCGCCCCGCCCCGGATCCTCGACCCGGATCGCCTGGACCGGGCAGGCGACGCGTGCCCGCTCGATGTCGGCCCGGTCCTGCGCGGCCGGAGCGGGATCGTAGATCAGGGCTTCATGCCCCTCGATCCGGAAGGACCGCGGCGCCGCGTAGCAGCACTGGGCATAGGCCTGGCAGAGATTGAGATCGACGCTCACCCGCAAGCCGGGTGCTGGGCCGGAGGACGCATCGGCGGGGACGGACATGCCGATGCAACCGTGGCGGAGGCGGCGGGTTCCGCGAGGGTTGCAGCAACGCCGTCGCAGGGGGCTCGCGAACCAGTTCGCTAGGCGTATCGCGGCCGTGAGTCGGGATCCTCGCCCCCAACGAAGGGATTGTCGATCCGAAGCTGAACCGATTCACTGATCTAAAAATGTCCTGGGGGATCGCCGTCGAATTGAAGCGGCGGAATTCCCCTTCGCGACGGTTCGCTCTATTGTCACGCCGCCCCGCGGACCGTCCCGAAGTCCCGCGATCTCAGGAGGGCACCATGCCGTACGGTGCACGACCGAGTCTCGCCGCTCTTATCCTGTCCCTCGCCCTGAGCGCGACCGGCGCGCGGGCCGAGCAGGCCTCGGGCTGGACCGACCCGCCGGCCCGCAAGCCGGCCCCGGCGGCGAGTCCGGCCGAGGCTCAGAAAGCCGTTCCGCCGCCTGCGTCGACGCCTGCCGCTGCGGCCCCGGCGAGCAAGGCGGTCGCCGCTCGGGCTGTCCCGAAGCGGGTCGCGACGCGCCATCCCGCCCCGGCACTCAAGCCGGTCGCCGTCATCCCACACCGGCCGCGCGTCGCCGCAGCCCCGGCCCGGCCCATGCGTCCGCACAGGATGGTCGCGATCGCACCGCCGCCTCCACCGCTGCCGGACGGCTACCCGCGCTACCGCGCCTACAATTACGGCCCGGGCTATGCCGACGAACGGCTGGAGCGCCTGCGCGCCGCGGAGGCCGCGGGCTATCTGGTCGTGCGCCGCCGCTCGGTGGAGTTCCCGGACGGCCGGTCCCTGCGGGTCTACCGGCCGGACGACGAGGGCGAGCCGTTCTGAGCTGAAACCTCCGCGAACACCGTTCGCAGCGGCGCCCGCAGGATCTTGCCGGCGGGGTTGCGGGGCAGGAGCCCGTCCCAGACGATTACGCGCACCGGCACCTTGAAGGCGGCGAGCCGCTCGGCCGCGAAGGCCCGGATCTCCTCCGGCCCGGTCCGGGCGCCCTCGGCCAGCGCCACGATCGCGCCGGGCTCCTCGCCGAGAGTCGGGTGGGGCACGGCCAGCACCACGGCGTCGATCACGTCCGGATGCGCGTAGAGGGCGTTCTCCACCTCGCAGCAATAGATGTTCTCGCCGCCGCGGATCAGCATATCCTTGATCCGGTCCACGATGGTCAGGAACCCCTCGTCGTCGGCGCGGGCGAGGTCGCCGGTGCGCAGCCAGCCCTCCGAGAGCACTTCGGCGGTGGCCACCGGGTCGGACCAGTAGCCGCGGACGACGTTCGGGCCCTTCACGCAGAGTTCTCCGACGCTGCCCGGCGGGAGATCCTGCCCGAGCGGGTCGAGGATCCGCACCTCGCAGACCGCGAGGGGCGGACCGCAGGATTCGGGATGGGCGCGATAATCCTCGGCTTGGTGATGGGTGAAGGTCGCCGAGGTCTCGGTCATGCCCCAGCCGGTGGCGGGGATGGCCTTCGGGAAGGCCTCGCCCAGCGCGCGCACGAGGTCGCCGGCCGCGGGGGCGCCGCCATAGGTCACCGAGTCGAGACTCGGCAGGGGCCGGCCTGCCTCCCGGGCGGCGGTTGCGAGCTGCCAGGCGATGGTCGGCACGCCGCCGGCGCCGGTGCAGCCCTCCCCGTCGATCAGGTCGAGGGCCTCGTGGGCGTCCCAGCGATGCATCATCACCAGGCGGTGGCCGCCATAGAGCGCCGCCCCGAGGCTCGCGTGGCAGCCGGTGACGTGGAACAGCGGGATCACCAGCAGCGAGGCCCGCTGCGGGGCGGACGGGTCGGGCCTCGGCGGCGCCTCGCCCCGGCGCAGGGCGCTGCGCGACGCGGAATAGGGATAGGCCATCACGGTGGTCGCGGCCGCCCGGTGCGTGCCGACCGCGCCCTTGGGCCGGCCGGTGGTGCCCGAGGTGTAGAACAGGGTCGCGTCGTCCTCCGGGTCGAGGGCGATGTCGGGCGGGGCTAAGTCGGGCAGGGCGGCCCAATCCGCCACCGAGCCGATCACGTCGGCGAGCGGCGGCGCCCGGTCGTCAGGCTCCATCCGCGTGACAAGAATCCGCTCCAGGGCCGGGCACTCGGCCCGGTGCGGCGCGATGCGCTCGAACCGCGCCCCGTCGGCGATCAGCACCCGTGCGCCGGAATGCTGGAGCGCGTAGGCCAGTTCCGGCCCGGTCCACCAGGCGTTGAGCGGCGTCGCGATCGCCCCGGCCAGCAGGGCGCCGTAATAGCAGACCGGCCATTCCGGCAGGTTGCGCAACGCGATCGCGACCCGGTCGCCCTTGCCGATGCCGGCCGCCACGAGGGCATGGGCCAGGGCGGTCGCGGCGCGAGCGAAGCCCGTGAAGGTGACGCGCTCGTCCCGGTAGACCACGAAGGTTTTGTCCCCGTGCCCTCGGGCGATGCGGAACAGGTCACGCAGGGTCGGCGGCGCTTTCGTCCAGATCTGGGTCGGGACACCACGGATCGGCACCGTGGCGATCGCGAAGGGCGCACCGGGCGCCGTGAGCCGGGCTTCCGCCTCGCGGAAGGAGAGGGCGGGCCAGCCGGCGGGGAGGCGGGGATCGGGGCTCATCGGGCGATCGTCACGCCGCCGTCGATCACCAGCGCCTGGCCGGTGACAAACCGGCCGGCCGGGGAGGCCAGGAACACGGCGGCCCCCGCGATCTCGTCGGGCTCGCCGATCCGGCGGAGCGGCGCGGCGTCGGTGGTGGAGGCCAGCATCTCGGGATCCTCCCACAGGGCCCGGGCGAAATCGGTGCGGATCAGCCCCGGGCAGAGGCAGTTCACCCGGACATTGGCCGGGCCGTATTCCACCGCGTAGTTGCGTGCGAGCTGAAGGTCGGCGGCCTTGGAGACGTTGTAGGCGCCGATCACCGGCGACCCCTTCAGCGCGCCGATGGAGGAGACGATCACGATCACCCCATCCCGCCGCGCGACCATGCCGGGGGCGACCATCTGGATCAGCCAGTGGTTCGACAGGACGTTGTTCTCCAGGATCTTGCGGAACTGCGCGTCCGAGATACCGGCCAGCGGCCCGTAATACGGGTTGCTGGCGGCGTTGCAGATCAGCACGTCCACCGGCCCGAGCCGGGCTTCGGTCTCAGCGACCAGATTCTCCAGCTCCGCCTTCACGGAGATGCTGGCCGGGATCGCCACCGCGCGGCCCGGGCGGTGGGCGGCTTCGATTTCAGCCACCACGGCGTCACAGGCCTCGCGCTTGCGCGACGAGATCACCACCCGGGCGCCGTGCTCGGCCATCCGCAGGGCGATCGCCCGGCCGATGCCCCGGGACGAGCCGGTGATCAGCGCGACCTTGTCGGTCAGATCGAACAGGGACATGGGCTGGCTCTATTCGGGACAGGGCAGCACGCGCCCACCGTCCTCATTCCGTGGGCTCCGATCGTCACGCCTCGGCCTTTGAAGGCCACGACGCGCCCCCTCTCCCGTGCGGGAGAGGGTTGGGGTGAGGGGTGCGCGTTTTCCGGAAAGACCTGTCCCCTCACCCTGTCCCTCTCCCGCTTGGGAGAGGGGACCTGCGCCACGCTCGGCCGGCGGTCCAATTGTCCGACGCCAGCCATCGTCACAGCTCCGCCTCCCCCAGCATCGACCGGCGCAGGCGCGCCATGCCGGCGAGCCAGCGCTCGGGGTCGTCGGCCCGGCGGCGGGCGTAATCCGCGACCTGCGGATGCGGCAGGATCAGGAACCGGCCCATCGCCAGCCCGTCGAAGGCGGCCTCGGCCACGGATGCGGGCGACAGCACGCCGTCGCGGGCGGCGGCGCTGGCCGCCTTGAGCATGGCGGTGTCGACGCCCTGCGGGCACAGGGCGGCGACCCGGATGCCGTCCTCGGCATGCGCGATGGCGAGGTGCTCCAGGAAGGCGAGGGCGGCGTGCTTGGTGGCCGAATAGGTGGCGCTGCCGATCTGGCTCAGCAATCCGGCCGCCGAGACCGTGCCGAGGAAGGCGCCGCCGCCCCGGGCGAGCCACAGCGGGACCAGCACCCGCGCCGCGTGGACATGGCCCATCACGTTCACCGACCAGGCGCGTTCCCAGCTCGCGGGATCGGCCGAGGTCGCGAGCCCGGGATCGGGGTCGCGCTCCAGGATGCCGGCATTGGAGCAGTATAGCGCGACCGGCCCGATCTCGGCCTCGATCCGGGCCAGAATCTCGGCGACGGCCGCGGCATCCGCCACGTCCAGCGCATAGGCCCGGCCGCCGAGCCGGGCGGCAACGGCCTCTGCCCCGGCGCCGTCCCGGTCGAGGGCGACGACGATGGCGCCTCGCGCCTGCGCGGCCTCGGCGAGCGCCCGGCCGATGCCCCTTGCGGCTCCGGTGACGACGACGACGCGGCCCGCGAGATCCATCTCAGGCCCCCGCGCGCTCGGCGAACGCCCAGGCCGAGGCGGCCAGCGTCGGCACCCGCGCCGCCATGGCGGCGGCGTGCTCGCTCGCGGCATTGCCGGCCTTGGCGCGGGCGGCCACCCCCTGGAGGATGCCGACCAGCCGGAACAGGTTGTAGGCGAAGTACCAGTCGAGATCGGGCAGGTCCGCCCGGCCGGCGGCCCGGCAGTAGAGCGCCACCGCCTCGTCCCGGGTCGGGATGCCGAGCGCCGGCAGGTCGAGGCCGCCGAGGCTGCTGCGCCCATCGGCCGGCAGTGCCCATTGCATCAGCAGGTAGCTGAAATCGGCGAGCGGGTCGCCCAAAGTCGACAGCTCCCAGTCGAGCACCGCGCTGACGCCGCCGTCGGGCGAGAAGATCAGGTTGTCGAGGCGGTAATCGCCGTGGACGATGGAAGCGCCCTGCTGCTCGGGGACGGTGCGGGGCAGCCAGGCGATCAGGCGCTCGACATCTTCCAGCCGACCATCCTCGGCGGCGCGGTACTGGCGGGTCCAGCGATCGATCTGCCGGGCGAAGTAGTTGCCGGGCTTGCCGTAATCGGCGAGCCCCGCCGCCTCCGGCTCGATCGCGTGGAGGCGGGCCAGCGTGGCGATCAGGGTCGCGTAGTGCCGGTGCCGGGCATGCGGGTCGAGGCCGGGCAGGGTGCCGTCCCAGTGCACGCTCCCGCCCACCGCCTCCATCACGTAGAAGGCCGCGCCGATGATGTTTTCGTCCTCACAGAGCGCGAAGGGCCGCGGAACCGGAAACCCCTCGCCGTAGAGCGCGCCGATCACCCGGAACTCGCGCTCCACCGCGTGCGCGGAGGGCAGGAGCGGCCCGAACGGCTTGCGCCGGAGCACGTAGGCCTGGCCGGGCGTCTCCAGCCGGTAGGTCGGGTTCGACTGGCCGCCGCGGAACTGCTGCAGGTTAAGCGGCCCGGCATAGTCGCGCACGTGCTCGGCGAGCCAGGCGGCCAGCCGCGCCTCGTCGATCCGATGGCGCGGCTCGACCGGCTTCACGCCGGAGAAGGCGTCGGGGCCGCTCATGTACCCTCCCGGGCATTGGTGTAGCGCCCGAATTCGAGGCGGGCGATGGAGCGGTTGTGCACCTCGTCCGGCCCGTCGGCCAGCCGCAGGGTGCGGATATGGGCGTACATCTTGGCCAGTCCGAAATCCTCGGACACGCCGGCGCCGCCATGGGCCTGGATCGCGTCGTCGATCACCTTCAGGGCGATCCGCGGGGCGGCGACCTTGATCATGGCGATCTCGAGCTTGGCGCCCTTGGCGCCGACCTTGTCCATCATGTCGGCGGCCTTCAGGCAGAGCAGCCGGGTCATCTCGATGTCGATCCGCGCCTCCGCGACCCGCTGCTCCCAGACCGATTGCTCGCTGATGCGCTTGCCGAAGGCGACCCGCGAGACCAGGCGCCGGGCCATGGCCTCGAGCGCCGCCTCGGCGACCCCGATGGTGCGCATGCAATGGTGGATGCGCCCCGGCCCGAGCCTCCCTTGCGCGATCTCGAATCCGCGGCCCTCGCCGAGGATCAGGTTCTCGGCCGGGACGCGGACGTTCTCCAGCACCACCTCGCCGTGGCCCTTGGGCGCGTCCTCGTAGCCGAAGACCGGCAGCAGGCGCTCGACCCGCAGGCCGGGCGTGTCCATCGGCACCAGGATCTGCGATTGCTGCCGGTGCCGGGGGGCATCCGGATCGGTCTTGCCCATCAGGATTGCGATCTTGCAGCGCGGATCGCCGACCCCGGTGGACCACCATTTGCGCCCGTCGATGACGTAATGGTCGCCGTCGCGGCGGATCGCGGTCTCGATGTTGGTGGCGTCCGAGGAGGCGACGTCCGGCTCGGTCATCAGGAAGGCCGAGCGGATTTTTCCGTCCATCAGCGGCCGCAGCCAGCGTGCCTTCTGGGCCGGGCTGCCGTAGCGATGCAGCACCTCCATGTTGCCGGTATCGGGCGCCGCGCAATTGAAGCATTCCGACGCGATCCCGACCTTGCCCATCGCCTCGGCGCACAGCGCGTAATCGAGGTTGGTCAGGCCGGCGCCGCGGTCGTCATCCGTGTCGTGCTCGGGGGAGGGCGGCAGGAACAGGTTCCAGAGCCCTTCCCCGCGGGCCTTGTCCTTCAGCCGTTCCATCGTGGGCGAGGGTTCGCGGCTCGCCGCCCGCTCGGCCGCCACCGCAGCAGCGGCCGGCAGGATCGCGTCGGCGATGAAGGCGCGCACGCGGGTCAGCCAGTGCGTCTGCGACGGGGAGAGGTTGAAATCCACGGTGTCCGCTCCGCTCAGGCCCAGCGCCGGATGCGCCGCCTCGATGACCTTGTCCGTCCAACCCACCCCCTCATCCTGAGGTGCCCGGCGATCGCAGATCGCCGGGCCTCGAAGGAGCCCTCCAGCCCGCTCGCGATCCCTGGAGGCCTCCTTCGAGGGCTACGCTGCGCTTCGCCACCTCAGGATGAGGGGAGGGGTGGGATGCGCGGAAGCGATCACAAATACTTCGCCCCCATCTCACCGGCGAAGCGGTCCGGCGGGCCTTCCCAGACGATGCGGGCCTGTTCCAGCACGTAGACCCGGTCGGCATGGGGGAGCGCGAAGGTGACGTTCTGCTCGCCGAGCAGGACGGTGATCGGCGTGGTCTGGCGCAGGCGCTCCAGGGCCTTCGACAGCAGCTCCAGGATCACCGGGGCGAGGCCCAGGGTCGGCTCGTCGAGGATCAGAAGGCGCGGGCGCATCATCAGCGCGCGGGCGATGGTCAGCATCTGCTGCTCGCCGCCGGACAGCGTGCGGGCGGTCTGGCCCTCGCGGGCCTTGAGGATCGGAAACAGCTCGTAGAGCCAGTCGCGCTGCTTGGCGCTCTCGGCCTTCGGGAAATGCTGGCCGCCGAGATCGAGATTCTCGCGGACGTTGAGATCGCCGAACAACTCCCGGGTCTCGGGCACCTGGACGATCCCGGCCCGGGCGATCGCGGCGGGCTTCATCTGTGAGAGGTCCCGGCCATCGAACCGGATCGTGCCGGTATGCGGGACCAGCCCCGAGATGGCGTTGAACAGGGTGGTCTTGCCGGCGCCGTTGAGGCCCACCACCGAGACGAATTCGCCCTCGTGGACGTGGATCGCGGCCCCGCGCAGCGCCTGCGCCTTGCCGTAGAGCACGTCGACATTCTCGACCGTGAGCAGCGAGTCCGGCTTGAACGCGGCTTCGGGCCGGGCCGCGGTCTCGATGCTGCCACCGAGATAGACCCGGCGCACGGTCGGGTCGGCCATCACGGATTCGGCCGAGCCCTCCGCGATGCGCTCGCCGAGATACATGGCGAAGACCCGGTCCACGAGGGCCGCGACGCTCTTCACGTTGTGGTCGACGAGGAGCACGGCCTTGCCCTCATCGCGAAACCCCCGGATCAGCTCGGAGAAGGCCGCGACCTCGCCGCCGGTGAGGCCCGCGAAGGGCTCGTCCACCAGCACCACGCGGGGATCGCGGGCGATCGCCTTGGCGAGTTCCAGCCGGCGCAGATCCGCGAAGGGCAGGGTGCCGGGGCGCCGGTCGGCCACGGCGCCGAGGCCGACGCGCTCGGCGATCTCCTTCGCCCGGCGTGCCACGTGGGGATCCGCGACCAAGCGGATCAGGCTGTCGGGCAGGAGCGCGAGGCTGATATTCTCCAGCACGGTCTGCCGCTGGAGCGGGCGGGCGTGCTGGAAGACGAGGCCGATGCCCTGGCGCGCGACCCGGTGGGCCGGGAGCCCGCCGATTTCGGCGCCGTCGAGGCGGATCGAGCCGGCGGTGGGCCGCTCCAGCCCCATGATCAGCTTCATCACGGTGGACTTGCCCGAGCCGTTCGGCCCGATCAGCCCCAGGATCTCGCCGGGCCACAGGTCGAGGTCGATATCCTTGACCGCGACAAGGCCGCCGAACCGCTTGGTCAGGCCGCGCACGGTGAGGCAGGGCTCGGCGAGGGACGCGGTACGCGGGGGCGTTGGCCGGACGGCGACGGTCATCGTGCTCTCCGGACGGATGCGAGGCCGAGCAGCCCCGAGGGCACGAACAGGATGACGAGGAGCGCCACCGCCGAGACCACGAAGGTCGAGAGCGGCCCGAGCGGCCGCAGCAGCTCACCCGCGGCGATCAGGAACACGGCCCCCAGCGCCGCGCCCACGATGGTCCGGCGTCCGCCGAGCACCGCCGCGATGATCACCTGCACGCCCACCGCGGTGTCGATCAGCGTGCCGACCGAGGCGGTGCCCATGTAGAACACCACCAGCCCGCCTGCGAGGCCCGAGAAGGCGGCGCTGACCGCGAAGGCCGCGAGCTTGTGCTTGGCGACGTTGAAGCCGAGCGCGCCGGTGACGATCGGGTCCTGGCCGGCGGCCTGGAGGATCAGCCCCACGGGCGAGCGGGCGATGGCGGTGAGGACCAGCCCGGCGAAGGCCATGAAGCCCAGCGCGATCCAGTAATTGATGTCGGCGTCGATGGAGATCACGTCCGGCACCGTGAGCCCGATCTCGCCGCCGGTGATGCCGGAGAACACCACGATCATGTTCTGCAGGAGCAGCACCGCGACCAGGGTGATCAGCCCGAAATACGGTCCCCGCACCCTCAGGGCCGGCAGCGCCAGGGCCATCCCGCCGACCACCGCCAGCACCGTCCCGGCCGCCAGGCAGTAGGGGATCGGTACTTCGTAGCGGTTGTTGAGGATCCCGGCGCCGTAGGCCCCGAGCCCGATCAGGAAGGTCGGGCCGAAATTGACCTCCCCGGCAAAGCCGAACAGCAGGTCCCAGGCCATGGCAAAGACGCCGAAATAATACGCGATGGTGAGGAGCCCGAGGATGTAGCCCGAGACCCACCAGGGCAGGAACGCGGCCAGGGCGAGCGCCAGGAGCGCGACCCAGAAGCCCGGAGCGGTGAGGAGCTTCATGGGGTCAGCCTCGCCAGTGAACCAACCGGCCTCACCCGGCGCCGAGACCCATCCCATCCAAACCCCTCATCCTGAGGTGCCGCGTCAGCGGCCTCGAAGGAGGGCTCCAGGGATCGCGCGGCCGGCTGGAGGGCTCCTTCGAGGCCTCCGCTGCGCTTCGGCACCTCAGGATGAGGGCGCGGGTTAGGGACCTGTGGGATGGAAAAAACCATCACCGCCGCCCCAGCAGGCCCTGCGGGCGCAGGTACATCACCGCCACGAGCAGCAGCAGCGCCGGGATCACCCGGTAGGCCGGGGAGATCAGGTAGGCGGTGGCGGTCTCGAGATAGCCGACCACGTAGGCCGCGATCAGCGAGCCGGTGACGCTGCCGAGGCCCCCCAGCACCACGATCGAGAAGGCGCTCGCGGTGAGCGGCCCCACCGAGTAGGACGAGACCCCTAAAAACATCCCGAGCAGCACCCCGGCGATGCCGGCGAGCAGGCCGTAGATCGCCCAGACCGCGACGTAGATCCGGGCCATGTCGTGGCCGAGCAGCGTGACCCCGCGGGGGTTCATGGAGGCGGCGAGCAGGACCTTGCCGGCCCGCGCCTTGTTCACGAACACCCACAGCAGCCCGATCACGATCCAGCAGATCACCGCGGTGAAGATCTCGTTCTTCGGGGTGCGCACCCCGGCGATCTCGATCACGCCCTCAACGATCGGCAGCACCGTCTTCGGGTTGTCGGTGAAGAAGTAGGCCACCAACTCTTGGATCATGATCCCCCAGAGCAGGGTGCCGGTGAGCACGAAGATTTCTTTTTCCTCGCGCGGGATCGCCTTGCTGCGCTCGATCGGGGCGACGATCGCGAAGTAGGTCACCAGGGCGGCGGCCAGGCCGCACAGGATGCCGATGCCGGCGCCCGCGTAGGAGCCGAGGCCGAACTGGGACGAGGCCGCCCAGGCGGCGACCGCGGCCATCACCATCAGCGCGCCGTGCGAGAGGTTGAGCACGCCGGAGACGCCGAAGATGAGGGTGAAGCCCATCGCGCCGAGCGCGTAGAGCGCCGAGATCGCGAAGCCGTCGACGAGGATCTGGAGCCCGATCATTGTTTTGGGACTCTCGCGTCGCGATTACTGGACCGCCGGCTTGACCGCGGGCGGCAGGACCAGCTTGCCGTTGGCCACCTCGGAGGGCCAGATCGCGACCTGCTTGCCGTTCTGCCACTGGCCGAGGACGCTGGTCATCAGGCCCGGGCCGTACTTGATCGAGTGGGTGAAGGTCTCGTCCCGGCCGTAGAACTGCAGGCGCCCGACGGTGCCGACCCAGTCGGTCTTCTCCAGGGCGTCCACGAGCTTGTCGGCTTCCGTGGATCCGGCCCGTTTGATCGCCTCCGCGCTATAGTGCATTGCGTCGTAGGCCATGTAGCCGGCATAGGACGGCGCGCCGCCGAAGCGCTTGGTGAAGGCCTCGGCGAACGGCATAGTCTTCTCGGTGAGCGCTACACCGGGCAGCGCGACGCTGTCGAACAGCACGCCCTGCGTGCCGCCATTGGTATTGGCCCAGAAGGTCGAGGAGGTCGCCTGGCCGCTGATCCCGGTCATGGCGATCGGCACCTGCTGGTTCTGCCACTGGACGGTCGGCTGCACCCCGACATGGGCGATGCCGGTGACGATCAGGTCGGGCTTGGCCGCCTCGATCTTGTTGTAGATCGGGGTGAAGTCGCCGGTATCCGGCGAGAACCGGACATGCTCCACGATCTTCAGGCCGGATTTCGGCAGGCATTCCTCGTAGGCGGCATCGAGCGGCCGGGTCCAGGCCGCGTCCTCGCTCATGATCGCCGCGGTCTTGGCCTTCAGCAGCCCGACCAGGGCATCCTTGGCCGAGTCGCAGACCGCCTGCGCCAGGGCGTGCGAGGTCAGGTAGCCGTGGAAGACGTACTTGTTGCGCGCGTAGTCCTTGTGGACGGCGACGCTGATCTCGTTGGAGGCCGCCCCGGGGGTGATCATCGGGGTCTTGAGCCGGGCCGCCCAGGGCATCAGCGCGAGAACCACCTCGGAGATGTAGCTGGCGATGACGAGGTTGACCTTGTCCTCGCTGACCGCCCGCTGGAAAGCGCGGACCGCGTCGGAGGCCGAGCTCTTGTCGTCGTAGGTGACGACCTGGATCAGGCGGCCGTCGACGCCGCCCTTGGCATTGATCTCGTCGGCGGCGAGCTGAACCGCCTGCGGGATCGAGGCGCCGGCCACCGACTGCGCCTCGGCGATCACCCCGACCTTGATCGGGTCGGCGGCGCGCGCCTGTCCCGAGAGGACCAACCCCGCCGCGAGCAGCACGGGCAACGTGCGCCGAATCGGGGCACGCCGAGCGACGACGCGCGTGGTCTCGGACATCGGCGATTCCTCATCCCAGTGCCCGAATTTTTTATTCGCGGGCTTGGGAGAGACTGTATCCGCGCCAAGCCGGATCACAAGGGGCGCGCCGGGACCGGCCGGTGACGTTTCGGCCAAGTCGTTTTCCGCACGGGGTATCGACTCGCGCCGCACCGGCCTAGGCTCGGGGCGGCTCTGCGAAATGCGGGGCCCGACGGCCTCGAAGAAGGGCGACGGACAGGTGAGGAACGCACGCTCGGCCGCGGCCGGGGTTCGCCCCGGGCCGCGGCCCCGGATTCCGGCGGATCGACCCGTGCTGTCGGCACGGGGGACGCGCCCATGAGCCTGCGCTGGACCCGGCGCCCCGAGGGCTCGACCTGGGGGGATTTCGGCCCCGATGACGAGCTTGGGCGCCTGAACCTCCTGACCCCCGAGAAGGTCCGCCAGGGCGTCACCGAGGTCCGCGAGGGCCTGACCTTCTGCCTCAGCCTGCCCTTGGACCTGCCCGGCGGCAACGTCCTCAACCCGCGCCGCCACCCGCCGCAGATCACCCCGACCCGGCGGGCCAACGGCCGGCCGAACATGAACTTCCCGGTCTGCGAGGAGGTCGACGGCGCCACCGACGTGATCTGCGACGACCGCGCGCTGATCCACCTGCAATACTCGACGCAGTGGGATTCGCTCGCCCATGTCGGCTCGCTGTTCGATGCGGACGGCGCGGGCGCGGCGCCGACCTTCTACAACGGTTTTCGCGGCGGCCGGGACATCGTCGGGCCGAGCACGCCCGAGGCGGCCGACCAGCCGTCCCGGGCGAAAAAGCTCGGGATCGAGCGCCTGGCCGAGGTCGGCATGCAGGGCCGGGCCGTGATGATCGACCTGCGCGCGCATCTCGGCGACGCCAAGACCAGAGTCGGCTACGACCAGCTCGCCCGGATCCTCGAGGCCGACGGCGTCGTGATCGAGCCCGGCGACATGGTCTGCCTGCATACCGGCTTCGCCGAGCGGCTGATCGCCATGGGCGGCACGCCGGATCCGAAGCAGGTCCACGACCTCTGCGCCGGCCTCGACGGCCGGGACCCGCAGCTCCTCGACTGGATCACCCGCTCGGGCCTCTGCGCGCTGATCGCCGACAATTACGCCGTCGAGGCCTACCCGGCCGGGGCGGGGCCGGCCTGCTGCGCGACCCTGCCGCTCCACGAGCACTGCCTGTTCAAGCTCGGGGTCAATCTCGGCGAGTTGTGGCACCTGACGCCGCTGGCCAACTGGCTGCGCGCCCATGGGCGCAACCGCTTCCTGCTCACCGCGCCGCCTCTGCGCCTGCCCGGCGCGGTCGGCTCGCCGACGACGCCGATCGCGACGGTCTGAGGGAGCGATACGATGGAGCGGTTCAGCCCCAATCTCGACCGCATCCTGAGCAACCGTTATGCGGGCTCGGTCGCGGGACGCCATGGTGTGCCTCGGGCGAGGACGGTGTTGGCGTAGATGAGCAGCTTTCGGGCGCAGGCGATGAGGGCCTGCTTGTGGGTCTTGCCGCGGGCCTGGAGGCG
>NZ_JAKSYK010000141.1:0-4851 GCF_022829425.1 Methylobacterium sp. J-072
GGCAGGAGCGCGCGTGATCTGCTACCTCGATGATCTCGGGATGTTCGACGGCGTCGTGCTCCACGGACGACCCGGAGGCTTCGTCTTTCAACTCGTGGCCAACGCCGAACGCCGTTCCCGGATCGAGGCCCGCCTGGAATGGATGCGCAGTGCCGACGACCGGGAAGATCAGCGCAAGGCTGCTCGTATCGTTCCAGTACACCGCGATGTCAGGATCGCCTTGCAAGGCGCCCGCACGGCCGAAGCTTTCGTCACCGACTTATCCATGACGGGCGCCGCTCTAGTCCTCGATAGGAGGCCTCAGATCGGTGTGATGGTGACGGTGGGCAAGCGCTACGCGACGGTCGTGCGCCATACCGCCGAGGGCGTCGGCGTGGCGTTCCGGATGCCGTTCGGCCCGCTGACCTTCAATGAACGCGTGATCCTCTGACGACAGAGGCTGGACAGGAGATGGGCGAGCTTCTGCTGATCACCGACGACATCCATCGCGGCAGGCGCCTGTCGCGTGAATTCGGCACGTGCCGACCATGCCACGTCCTCGATTTGTACGATGATGTACTGCCGGCCCTAGACCCCGCCCTGATTGTCAGCGATGTCGAGGCACTCACTTCCGAAGCCATCGTTCGCTTGCGCCGCACCCTGGCGCAGCTCCGTGGCGAAGATGTCCCATACCTGTTCCTCGTGCACGGGAATACCGCCCGTTCAGAAGCTCAGGCTCGAGTTCTAGGCGCGACCACCACGGCAGGGGTGCAGCAGATGCTCGGCGCCGTGGAGCGCCTGCAGGGGACGTCAATCCCCGTACTGGCTCGAACGAGAGCCGCCGAGGCCCGACAGTTCTTTCAGCATGCCCTATTCTCCGGTCAACCGATCACGCCTGCCGTGGCTGATGTTGGTACCGAACTGGTCGTGCGCGCTGTGAGCGACACCGGCATCCATGACTGGGTCCGCGCGGTTCAGCAGTTCGACGATGCCACCCACCAGCACTGCCTGCTGGTCGCCGCCCTCGCCGCGGTGTTCTCAGGGACGCTGGGGCTGCGTCCGGCCGACCGCCACCGCCTGACCCGAGCCGCCCTGCTGCACGATGTCGGCAAAATCCATGTCCCCATCGAGATCCTGAACAAGCCGGGCCGTCTCACCCATTCGGAGACGGCGATCATGCGCACGCATGCGGAACGTGGTCATGCCATGCTCGTGGGTGCTGGGTTCGATGACGGCCTGCTGGCGGCCGTTCGCTCTCATCACGAGATGATCGATGGGAGCGGCTACCCCGACGGCCTCCGGGGGTGGGAGGTCTCGGACTTCGTGCGCTTGATGACGATCTGCGACGTCTATGGGGCGTTGATCGAGCGTCGCCCGTATCGCGCGCCGATGCATGGGGCGAAAGCCTACACCGTCTTGGAGGAAATGGCTGGCCGACTCGATGCCGTCCTCGTGCGTGCGTTCCAGCCCATAGCCGCAGCCTTCGATCCGACCATGCTAAAGGCAGCGCACGATCAAGCACTTATTTCGTGCCCTCGTCAGACAACTACCTTTTAAAATTGTAAAGTGTCTGGGTCGCGATAAGGGCTTCGTAATTGATTTGTGGCCGACTGCGCCAGCATGCTCATACTGCGCAGGCTTTGAAGTGGCGGACGTTTTGGCCAGCCCACCAGGGTACCGTGACCGCTCGTGGCTCGGGCCGTCCATTGCTCGATGGGTGGTCCTTGCCAACTTCCTCACCGTAGCCGGCTTGATCAGTGTGGCCGCGCTGCTGCTCTGGCAAATGCACACGGATGCGGGGCATCGCAGCCAAGCGAATGCGAACAGCCTCGTGCAGGTGCTCGGCCGCGACATCGCTCGTAACGTCGAGCTCTATGATCTATCGTTGCAGGCGGTCGTCGATGGGTTCGGTCGAACCGACGTCGCACAAGTATCACCTGAATTGCGTCAGCTGATCCTCTACGATCGAGCCGCGTCCGCGCCAGGCTTCGCCTTCCTACTGATCCTTGATACTCACGGTACTGTCGTCTCTGGCTCGAACCAGTCGGTGCCCAAGGGGCTCGACCGATCCGATACCGAGTACTTTCGTCACTTTGCCGCCCATCCAGACGATGACAGCCTACACGTCAGCCCGCCCGCCATTTCTCGGATCAGTGGGCAGCGAATGATCATGCTCTCTCGTCGCCTGTCGAACTCCGACGGCTCCTTAGCCGGCGTCGTGGTCGGTGGCATCAAGCTCGACTATCTGCGCAGTTTGTTTGCCTCGGTCGACGCCGAGCATGCCGGGACCGTGACGCTCTACGGACCGGGAGGCGTCATCCTGATGCGCGAGCCGTTCGATCAGAGCGTGATCGGTACGAGTGTGTCCGAAGCCCCGAGCTACCGCCGCATGATTGCGATGCGCGAGGGTAACCTCGTCGGACCGGCGATGGTCGGAGAGGGCGAACGTCGGTTCACCTTCGCGCGGTTCGGCATTGAACCGCTGACCCTCAGTATCGCCGTGGTGCCGGCTACGATCTACGCCGAATGGTGGCAGCGCGCCCTGGGCCTTGGCTTTGTGCTGCTCGGCTTGTGCGCCGTCACAGCTGGTCTCACCTGGCTGCTCCGTCGCGAGCTTGGTCGTCGTGAGCAGGCCGAAACGAGGCTAGTGGCCGCCAATGCTCGTCTCACCGCCCAGGCCACCACCGATGCGTTGACCGGTCTGGGTAATCGCCGGCGCTTCGACGAGGCGTTGGCGCAGGAATGGGACCGCGCGGTGCAGGGACGGCGGCCTCTGTCGCTGATCCTGATCGACGCGGACTGCTTCAAGGGCTTCAACGATACTTATGGCCATCAGCGTGGCGACGAGGCACTCCGCCTGATCGCCGGCTCGATCCGCGCGGCCGCCAACCGCGCGAGCGATATGACCTGTCGCATCGGCGGCGAAGAATTTGCGGTGATCCTGCCTGAGATTGATACGAAGGGCGCTGAGGTGGTGGCGGAACGGATCCGGACGGCGGTGATGGGCTGGGCTATGCCCCATGCCGTGGGACCGAACGCGGTGCTCACGGTGAGCTGCGGCGTCGCGAGTGTTCCCGAAGTCCTGGCGGATGACGCCGCAGCGCTCGTCGCGAAGGCCGACACCGCTTTGTACGCGGCCAAAGCAGCAGGCCGAAACCAGGTTCGTATCGCCGAACCGAGTAAAGTGACCCTGCGCCTCGTGAGCTAATCAGGTGGTTAGATCGAAGAGGTAACGCCGATCTCGATCAGCGGCTGACCACTCCCCTGGCCATTCCCCCCGTTACTCCTATTCAGCGGCTGATCGGGGGGGCTCGGAGCAGTTGCGATCCTGCTCGGGGAGATAGGGGCTTGTGCCTTGCCCTGTGCACCTAATTCGGGCCGACGTCCTGCTGAAATGGGTTACCCGGCGAAGCGGCGCTCGAAACTGCCATCGCCGACCTCCATCTTGAGCGCATGCCCGACCATCGCGGCCAGACCTACGACCCGCAACACGAGCCCACGGTGAGGATGTAGCATCCGACCAGTTGGCCAGATTCGCCAGCCGCACGCGGCCGGGAGGATTATTCTTTGAATTACCTTGATGGCGATAACCGCTGGATCGAGGAGAGTCCCACATCTAGGGTTGCATACAGCGATCCTATACCCGTCTCGTCGCTCCTATAGGCTGAAACACGATCTTGCTGCCGCATCTTGGGGGGATGACGACATGCTCGACGAAGCCGACATTCGACACGAGATTGTGGTCCAGCGCCTGATGGGGCGCCTTCAGAGCCACGCCCGCGAACTCAACCTCAATGACGGGTTGGTCCGCTACATCGTCTCGCGGGTCATCCGCGACATGCCCTTGTGCCCGGACGACGAGCGAGTTTCTGAGGCGCGCCAGTGGATGGCTATCGCCGCAACGATGTAGCCGTCGATCCGTGCCGACCGCGTACAGGGACAGTTAACTACCCTGCGCCACCATACCCTCAGTGATCGGCTCCGGCCGCGCGCCGGAAGAGTAGCACCGGGGTCTCCACCCCTCGATACTCAGTGCGGCCTCGTTGGAGCAGTCGCGCTCAGTGCTGATGTTGTTGCCGCCAAGCTTGAGCAGCGCTAGAGCCCCTGCCTGTAATCTGGAGCAGGTGCCGATGGGCGACGACGTGACCGCCCTACTCGTCGCCATTACGCGCGAGAACGCCGATCTGCGCCTGCAGCTCGCGACCGCCCAGGACATGTTGATGGAGACCGCAATCGACGCCGGGAACCTGCATGCGCTGATCGAGGCGGTTCAGGCCGAACGAGACGCGTGGCGGGACGAGGCTGAGCGGCTCACAAGGTGCGGCCTTAGGGTCGCGTGATTGTTTAGTCGTCGCCTATTTGGTGCGGGCCGAAGCGACAACCCTGATCGGAGCTGACAACTGCTTGGATCGCCTGTGGAACGTGAGACGGCCGGTGTGTCCGATCCGCGCTCGCCTCCTCGGCGTGGACCAGCTTAGCTTGTCCTGAACGAGGGGCTCTTCATGAACCACCACATCGCCACGATCCTGCTCATCACGATCGGGCTGGGCGCCTGTCAAACAGGTGGCTCAGGACCGCAGCAAGCCGCTTCAGAACTTCGAGGTGCTACACTTCTCCAGGAAGATGTCGCCCGCCTCAGAGCGGATCGCGATGCCCGGCGCATTAGCTACACGGAATGGGCCGAGCGCACGCAGGCGGCCGCACGGGTTAGCGTGCCGCTAAGCGCGCAAGAGGAAGACGCACTGGAATACCGCAAGCAGCTCGCACGCCGTGTAGACGCTGGAGAAATGACGCCGGCACAGTTCGATCGCGAGAATGAGCGCGCCCTGCAGCGGCTGAAGGCTCAACGCGGAAGAGCCTGACCGACGACAG
>NZ_JAKSYK010000152.1:2500-16530 GCF_022829425.1 Methylobacterium sp. J-072
CGCCGGCTGCTACGCCTGATGGCCGATCTGCGCGATCCCGACCGCGGCTGTGCCTGGGATGTCCGGCAGACCTTTGCCAGCATCGTGCCCTACACGATCGAGGAGGCCTACGAAGTCGCCGACGCGGTCGCGCGGGGCGACCGGGCCGACCTGCGCGACGAGCTCGGCGACCTGCTGCTCCAGGTAGTGTTCCACGCCCGCATGGCCGAGGAGGAGGGCGCCTTCGCCTTCGACGATGTGGCCCAGGCGATCGGCGACAAGCTGGTCCGCCGCCATCCGCACGTGTTCGAGCCGGACGGAACCCCCCTCCCCGCGGGTTCGGCCCTGCGCGACCCGGCCCAGGTCGAGGCGCAATGGGCGGCGATCAAGGCGCAGGAACGGGCGGCCCGGGACCCCGGCGCTGCCGCTCCGGATCCCCTGGGCGGCGTCGCCCAGGCCCTGCCGGCTTTGGCCCGGGCCGAAAAAATCTCCCGGCGGGCGGCCGCCTACGGGTTCGACTGGGGCAACGCCGCCCAGGTGATCGGCAAGGTCCGGGAGGAGACCGACGAAGTCGCCGAGGCCCTGGAGGCCGGCGACCCGCAGGCCCTGTCGGAAGAAATCGGCGACCTGCTGTTCTCGGTGGCCAACCTCGCCCGGCATGCCGGGATCGATCCCGAGACCGCCCTGCGCGACGGCACCGCCAAGTTCGAGCGCCGCTTCGCCGCCATGGCGGAGCACCTGACGGCCGCGGGCGGAGCGCTCGGCCGGTCTGATCTCGCCGCCATGGAGGCCGCCTGGCAGGCGGCGAAGCGGGACGAGAAGGCGTAGCAGGCGCGGCTTTCGCCCGCACGGCGGGATCGGCGCGAGGGCTCGACAGGCGGCGGCCGGCCCTTATCCTTCGGCCATGCGCATCCTCCTGCCCGCCCTCGCCGCCCTTGCCGTCACCATCGCCCTGCCCCGGGGCGTCCGAGCCGAGACGATCGTCAAGGAACGGTTCGGCTGCCACACCCAGGAGGTCACCGACCGCCTGTTCAAGCTGGTCATGGCCGGCGACGAATCCGGGTTCGGACAACTCCTGAAGGGCAGCCTCGCTACCGGCGAGTGCCGGTCGTGGAAGCTCGGCGAGGAGGTCCGGCTCGAGACCCGGACGATGACCTACGGGTGCCTCGCCCTCACGAGCGGGCAGGATCGCTGCTACTGGACGCCGCTCAGCGCGATCGAGAAGGCGAACTGAGTGCCCGAGGCTCCGCCCCGGACCCCGCCAAAGGGCTGAGCCCTTTGGGATCCCGGATCTCCAAGCCGGCGGAGGAGCGGCCTCCCCTCCTCCGCCGCAGACGTGCTTACGCCGCCTTCTTGGGGGCCTTGCCTTTCGGGGCCTCGGCCTCGTCGTCGGTGGTGCCCTCGGTGTTGATCGTCTCGGCGATCTTGGAGAGCAGCGCGTCGGTCTTCTTCTCCTCCTGCAGGGTCTCGTCCAGGAGCTTGGCGGCCTCGTCGTGGCCGAGCTGGCGGGCCCAGGTCTTCAGGGTGCCGTAGCGGGCAATCTCGTAATGCTCCACCGCCTGGGCGCAGGCGGCCAGCACCGCGTCGGCGGCGGGGCTGTCGGCGAAATCCTCCAGATCCTCCTCCATCTCGGAGGTGATGCCCTGCATCGCCTCGCAGGTCTTGGCGCGGGCGGGCTTGCCGATGATCTCGAACACCTGGGTCAGGCGCTCGACCTGCTGGGCGCTCTCCTCGGCATGGGTCTCGAAGGCCTGGCGCAGCTCCGGGTGCTCGGCCGCCTTGGCGGACTTCTTGAGCGCCTTCACGGACTGCTTCTCGGCGTAATAGACGTCCTTCAGGGTCTCGTAGAAGGCGTCGTGCAGCGTCTTCGGCTTGGCCATGGGGCGGTCTGTCTCCGATACGGGCCGCTTTCGGAAGCGCGGCGTCCGGACGGGGAACGCCGGTCCGGCCCGACGGGTCCGGGCGATATCTTCGCCCTGTGGAGGAACTTTCTGGCCGGGGGGCGAGAGGCCCATCCCTGGCCGGGTCGCTCGGCCTGTTCGCGCCCTGGTGCGCGCTCAGCCCGGGGGCAAGGCGCCCGGATCATCTCCGGCAGCCGTCCCTGGGCCGCCGCGTCGAGGGCGTTCCTGCTCTGAGACGAACGTCCGCCGGTGCGCTTGAAGACGACAAATGCTTCACGCTACACTCAAAACATCAGACTTTTCGCTTGTGCGATCAAGATCTGATCGTGGAAATCCCGATCGAAGGTGCGGAATTAACCGCAATTCGATCGTACAAGGAGGATTTATAGAGCATCAATCATCGAATCATGGGGGAGGAAATGAGCGATATAAAACTATACATGCTCCAGTCCGGTTCTCTGAAATGCAAGGTTCACAACATCAAGATGAACCAGGGCGACGGTGCGGATTATGAAATCCCGGTGCCGTTCTTTCTCATCACGCATCCGGCCGGGCATACCATTATCGACGGCGGCAACGCGGTGGAAGTTGCCGAAAATCCCCACGCCTATTGGGGCCGCATCGCTGACGTCTACTATCCCGTGCTCAGGAAGGAGGACGGCTGTGTCGACCAGCTTCGCCGCCTCGGGATCGATCCGGAGGACGTTCGCTACGTCCTTCAGTCCCATCTGCACCTCGATCACACGGGCGCCATCGGCCGCTTCCCGAACGCCACGCACATCGTCCAGCGATTGGAATACGAGTATGCGTTCACGCCGGACTGGTTCGCCCGGGACGGCTATATCCGTGCCGATTTCGACCGGCCCAATCTCAAATGGCAGTTCCTGAACGGGCCGGCCGACGACTATCATGACATCTACGGGGACGGTACGCTCACGACGGTGTTTACGCCGGGGCACGCCCCTGGGCATCAATCGTTTCTGGTGCGGTTGCCGGCCTCAAGACCGGTCCTGCTCACGATCGACGCGGCCTATACCCTCGATCACTGGAATCAGAAGGCGCTGCCGGGCTTCCTGGCCTCGGCTGTCGATAGCGTCCGCTCGGTCCAGAAGCTGCACGGTATAGCCAACAAGACGGGCGCCGAGGTCGTGACCGGTCACGATCCGGACGCGTGGCCGATGTTCAAGAAAGCCCCTGCGTTCTACGCCTAGAGCCGGGTCCGACGCTCAGGCCTTGATGTGACCCGCTCGCCGCCGAACCGGCATCCCTTTCGGTGGCGAGCGCTCCAGACCCAACCCTTTCAAGGTGTTCGGATTGGGCCGTGGTCCTGGATTTTCCCGACGGGATCAATCGGCTCGGATCGCAGCGCAGGTCCGATGGCCCGCCCGCGATCCTCGCCAAAGGAAGCGTGGCAGGGACGGCCGGAGGTGAAAGCGGGATCGCTTAGAACCCCGGATTTCCACGGAGGCATCAGCCTCCACCCTGTCATCCCGGGGCGCCGCAGGCGAGCCCGGGATCCAGAGCCGCCGACGGCGCAAGTCCTTGAACTCACGGTGTTTCTGGATCCCGGGCTCCGCTTCGCGGCCCCGGGATGACGGGGTTGTTTCCAGACCGGGCTCTGCAAGAACCAAGCATCGTGGGGCAAGCGGGACAGTCCGCTGCCGCAAACACCTTGAAAGGGCTGGGTCTCCAGACCCTTCTCTCGAAAGACGGTCGCCGCCCTTCGGGACAGGACGGTGCGGCTCGGCCGCGTCCGGCCGTTCAATCGTCCTTCCGGCCCGGGCCGGGCTTCCGGGTGGCCTTGGCCTCCGGGGCTCGGGAGGCGTTTGGGCCGACCGGTTTGGGCCGCAGGCGATCGAGCACGGCCTCGATGGCGCGCTCGACCTCGGCGCGCTCCGGCAGCGTGTCGGCGATCGGTGTCGTTCGGCCGGCAGCGCGGCGCTTCGTCATGCACTGTGCTCGTATCGGGGCCGGGCGACGCGATGTTCCAGCGCGTGCGGCGACCGCACCACAGTCTATCGCCGGTGATCCCAGGGTCAAAGCCTGCCGGGAGCCTGCGATCCCGGGATCCTGTGATCACGGTTTCTGAGGGGTTGCTCGACAGTGGGGCTGCCGTCCCGGCGCGGCCCGCGCGAATGCCGGATCGGCGGAGCGATCGACCGGCTCGCGCCTCAGTTCTTCCGGCCGAGCGGCCAGTCGATCAGGCCGCCGGCCCAGAGCGCCGCCCAGACGAAGACCGGCTGAAACGCCAGCCTTGGGCCGTGGTACCACCAGGAATCCGGGATGCCGTCGACATGGACGGCCTCAAAAGCGTGCTTGAGGTTGGCCGGGTAGACGCAGACCGCGTAGAGGGCGAGCCCGATCGCGGCCGCCCGGCGCAGCGACCGGGTCAGGAGGCCGATCGCCCCGGCGATCTCGCACAGGCCGGTGGCCAGGATCACCAGGCGCGGCGCCGGGACCCAATCCGGCATCAGCGGCAGCATCGCGTCGGCGGCCACGAGGTGGACGATTCCGATGCCGGCATAGATCAGGGCGAGCGCGTAGCGCAGCCGGCGGCGCCAGGTCTCAGGCATCGGCGCGGTCATCCGACCTGGTCTTCCGTGACCCCGCAGGCGCGGGCCACCGCGGTCCGGAGCGCCGCTTTCAACCGTGCCACGGCCGGGTGTTCCAGGCTGGCGAAGGCGGTGGCGCCGATCGCGGTCACGGGGGCGAGGAGCCGCAGGGAGTTGGTGACGAACACGGCCTCCGCGCCGAGCCAGTCGGGCAGGGGCAGCGAGGCCTCCTCCGCGCGCAAGCCGCACGCCCCCGCCAGTCCCAGCACCTCCGCGCGCATGATCCCGGCGAGCACGCCGTCTGCCAGCGGCGGCGTGACCAGCCGGTCGCCGAACAGCGCAAAGACATTGCCGGTGCCCGCGCAGGCGACGCGGCCCCTTGTGTTGCAGAACAGGGATTCGTCGAAGCCCGACGCAGCGGCCTCGCCGGCGGCCAGCACCGCGTCGAGATAGCCCAGGGTTTTGAGCCGGGCGGCGGGCGAGGTGTCGTTGCGGGCGATCCCGGTCGGCCACAGCCCCAGGGGCGCGAAGGCCGCGCCCTTGGCGCTCGGCGCCGCGGTGGCGAACAGGGTCGGATGCGGATCCGGCGGCGGTTTCAGCCCGCGCGGGCCGGAGCCGCGAGTGAGGGTGGTGCGGATCGCCAGCCGATCCGCTTCCCCCCTACCCTGCCCGGCGAGCGCCCGCATGGCCGCGCGGATTCGTTCTGCCTCGGCGGGGATCCCGAGGGTCTCTGCCCCGGCGACGAGCCGGGTGATATGGGCATCCTCGAAGGCCACCCGGCCGCCGAGTGTGAGCGCCGTGTCGAACAGGCCGTCGCCGAGGGTCAGGCCGCGATCGGTGTGGTCCAGGGACGCCTGCGTCCCGGGGACGATCGTCCCGTCACGCCACAGCATCTGTGCGCCCTGTCGGTTGGTGGTCGCGCTTTTCCCGCCAGGCGCGGGCGAGGCCCAAAAAATTGGCGAACAGGGCGTGGCCGCCTTCGGTCAGAACCGATTCCGGGTGGAACTGGATGCCGTAGGTCGGGTGGGTCCGGTGCGAGAGCGCCATGACCTCGCCCTCCTGCGAGACCGCATCGACCGAGAGGTGCTTGTCCATGTCGGGGCCGGGGGTGACCACCAGCGAGTGGTAGCGCCCGACCGGCATCGGTGCCGGTAACCCAGAAAACAGCCGCTCGCCCTGATGCGCGATCGGGGTCGCCTGCCCGTGCAGGGGGCGCTGCGCCCGCTCGACTGTGCCGCCGAAGGCCGCGCCGATCGCCTGGTGACCGAGGCAGACGCCGAGGATCGGCACTTGGCCGGACAGGTCGCGGATCGCCGGCAGCGAGATCCCGGCCTCCGCGGGGGTGCAGGGGCCCGGCGACACCACCAGGGCGTCCGGGGCGAGCGCCCGGATGCCGGCGACGTCCAGGGCGTCGCTGCGCACGACCCGGACCGTCTCGCCCAGCTCCTCCAGGTAGCGGACGACGTTGAAGACGAAGGAGTCGTAATTGTCGAGGACGAGGATCATGCGAAGGCCTCGAACACCCGGGCGGCCTTTGCCAGGGTCTCGTCGTATTCCGGGCCGGGCTCCGACAGCAGGGTCACGCCGCCCCCGGCCTGCAGGACCGCCTGGGTCGCGTCCATGAACACGGTGCGGATCGCGATCGAGGTATCGAGCGCACCGTCGAAGCCGATCCGACCGATGGCGCCGCAATAGAGCTCCCGGGCGTCGCCCTCGATCTCGGTGATGATGTCCATGGCGCGGATTTTTGGGGCCCCGGTGATCGAGCCCCCGGGGAACGTCCCCTCCAGCAGGTCGAGGGCGTCGAGCCCGTCGCGCAGCGTCCCGGTCACCACCGAGACGAGGTGGTGGACGTTGGCGTAGGTCTCCAGCCCGCACAGGGTGGGCACGGCGACGCTGCCCGGCGCGCAGACCCGGGACAGGTCGTTGCGCAGCAGGTCGACGATCATGACGTTCTCGGCCCGCTCCTTGACCGAGGCCAGCAGCGCCTCGGCGGCAGCCCGGTCGGCCGCCGGGTCGTCGAGCCGGCTGGCGGTGCCCTTGATCGGCCGGGTCTCGACGTGGCGGCCATCGAGTCGGATGAAGCGCTCGGGCGAGGAGGAAGCGATGCTCAGTCCCTCCAGCTCCAGATAGGCCCCGAAGGTCGCCGGGTTGGTGGCGCGCAGCCGCCGGTAGAGCGCGAACGGGTCGAAGCCCGCCGGCAGGTCGGCGCTGAAGCGCTGGGCGATGTTGGCCTGGTAGATATCGCCGGCCCGGATATAGGCGCGGACCTTTTCGACAGCTGCTTCATAGCTTTGCCGGTCGAAGTTCGAGCGCCACGCGAGTTTTTTTATGAGTTGGCGTGGCGCGTCTACCGGTGCCGTCTCCGCCCCGAGCCGGTCGGCGAAGGCGGCGAGCCGCGCCTCGGCGCGGGCCTGCCGGGCCGCCGGTTCGGTCTCGGGAAAGCCGGTGGCGACCAGCCGGGCGGTGCCGGCCGCGTGATCGATCACCAGCGCCGTGTCGTAGAGATTGAATGCGCTATCGTCGGTGAGCCCTGCCCGCCGGGCCGGGGCCGCGACCCGCTCGAGCTGCGCCCCGAGATCGTAGGCCAGATAGCCGATCGCCCCGCCCGGGAACGGGTTGTTCGGATCCGGCTCGACCCGGTAGGGCGCCAGGCAGGCCCGCAGCGCCGCGAACGGGCCGCCCGGGACCGGGCGTCCGTCCAGCGTCGCGCGCCCGTCACGGAACCGGAAGCGCGCGAACGGGTCGGCGGCCACGATCGAGTACCGCCCCAGCGCGTCGTGTCGCATGGCGCTGTCGAGGAAGGCGAGATCCGGCAGGGGTCGCAGCCGGGCGGCCGCCGCGACGGGATCGATGAAGGGGATCTCTCGGGTCCAGATCTCTTGGGTCCACATGACCGGGTTCGGGCTGATGTCCTGAGGGCACGCGCCCCGCGCGCTGCCGTTGCACAGGCGATGCCGCGGGGAAAGCGGCAGTTCCGCGCAAGGCCGCGCCCGTCGAGGGCGGTCGGGACCCGTCCCGTGGGTGGGAGAAGGCCGGCAGGACCTGATGTGGGATCTCAGGACCCGCCGGCAAAGCCCTGCAAACAGCCAAGTTTCGATCTTGGCTCCAGCCGCCCGCGCCGGGCCGGGCACCCCTGCGGCGGCCGGTCTCGCGCGAGCGCGTTAGAACCGCTATAGGGGCGCGATCCCGAATGCCTGTCCTCGCGCGCCGTGCGACCTGATCCACCGGCCGCACGCGAGGGTGGCGTCCGCCCCGTCCCGAATGCCACCATGACCGCAACCGCCACGCCCGCCCCCCAGGGAGCCACCCCCGGGGCCGCCCCAAAGATCTCGTTCGTGTCGCTGGGCTGCCCCAAGGCGCTGGTCGATTCCGAGCGGATCCTCACGCATCTGCGCGCCGAGGGCTACGAGCTGGCCCGCCGCCACGACGGGGCGGATGTGGTGATCGTGAACACCTGCGGGTTCCTGGACTCGGCCAAGGCGGAATCGCTCTCGGCGATCGGCGAGGCCATGGCTGAGAACGGCCGGGTGATCGTCACCGGCTGCATGGGCGCGCAGCCGGAGGAGATCCGCGCGAAATATCCGGACCTGCTCGCCGTGACCGGGCCGCAGGCCTACGAATCCGTGGTGGCGGCGGTCCACGAGGCGGTGCCCCCGGCCCACGACCCGTTCCTCGATCTGGTGCCGCCGCAGGGGATCAAGCTCACCCCGCGCCACTACGCTTACCTGAAGATCTCGGAGGGCTGCAGCAACCGCTGCAGCTTCTGCATCATCCCGTCTTTGCGTGGAAACCTCGTCAGCCGCCCGGCCGGCGACGTGCTGCGTGAGGCCGAGAAGCTGGTCAAAGCCGGCGTGAAGGAGCTGCTGGTCGTCTCGCAGGATACCAGCGCCTACGGGGTCGATATCCGCTACGCCGAGAGCCCGTGGCGCGACCGCAGCGTGCGGGCGAAGTTCTACGACCTGACCAAGGAACTCGGCGAGCTCGGGGCCTGGGTGCGGCTGCACTACGTCTACCCCTACCCGCACGTGGACGAGGTCATCCCGCTGATGGCCGAGGGCAATGTCCTTCCCTACCTCGACATGCCGCTCCAGCACGCGAGCCCCTCCGTGCTCAAGCGGATGCGCCGGCCCGGCAACCAGGAGCGCCAGCTCGACCGGATCCGCAGCTGGCGGCAGACCTGCCCGGATCTCGCGATCCGCTCGACCTTCATCGTCGGCTTCCCCGGCGAGACCGAGGCCGAGTTCGAGGAATTGCTCGCCTGGCTCCAGGAAGCCAAGCTCGATCGCGTCGGCTGCTTCGAATACGAGCCGGTGGCCGGCGCCACCGCCAACGCGCTGGGCGACCTCGTGCCGCCGGAGCTGAAGGCCGAGCGCAAGCGCCGGTTCATGGAGACGCAGAACGCGATCTCGCTCCGGCTCCAGCGGGCCAAGGTCGGCAAGCGGCTGGCCATGATCGTCGATTCCGTCGAGGGCGGGATCGCCAAGGGCCGGTCCAAGGCCGACGCCCCGGAGATCGACGGCACTGTCCACGCCGCCTTCCGCCGCCCGGTGCGGCCCGGCGACATCGTCACCGTGAAGGTCGACCGGGCCGACGCCTACGACCTGTACGGCAGCGTGACCTGAGGCAGGGCGGCTCGTGACGCTACTTTCGGTGGATGCGAAAGGAATGAACGCGTTTCCAAATCTCCCCCCTCATCCTGAGGTGTGAGCGCAGCGAGCCTCGAAGGAGCCCTCCAGGGATCGTGCGGCTAGCTGGAGGGCTCCTTCGAGGCCTACGCTGCGCTGCGGCACCTCAGGATGAGGGAGGCGAGTGGGACATCCCTGTTGAGCGGCTCCCGCCCCAGCTTGACCCGGGCGCCAAGGCACGGTCTTTCGGAACATAAGAGGAACTTCAGCCCGGACCCCGAGGCGGCGATGGATTCGGAGGTCGCCCTCCGCAAGATCATCCATATCGACATGGACGCGTTCTACGCCTCCGTGGAGCAGCGCGACGATCCCGCCTTGCGCGGGCTGCCGCTCGCCGTGGGCGGCTCCCGGGAGCGCGGCGTCGTGGCGGCGGCGAGCTACGAGGCGCGGAAGTTCGGCGTACGCTCGGCCATGCCGTCGGCGACCGCCCGGCGACTCTGCCCGGACCTGCTGTTCGTGAAGCCGCGCTTCGAGGTCTACCGGGCGGTCTCGGAGGAGATCCGGGCGGTATTCGCCCGGCACACGCCGGTGATCGAGCCGGTGGCCCTGGACGAGGCCTATCTCGACGTCACCGAGAATCTCTTGGGCCTGCCGACCGCCACCGCCGTCGCGAAGGCGATCCGGGCCGAGATCCTGGAGCGCACCGGCCTCGTCGCCTCGGCCGGGGTCTCGTACAACAAGTTTTTGGCCAAGGTCGCCTCCGACTTCAGGAAGCCCGACGCCCTGTTCGTCATCACCCCGTCCATGGGACCGGATTTCGTCGCCGCCCTGCCGATCGGCCGGTTCCACGGGGTCGGCCCGGTCACCGAAGCGAAGATGAAGCGGCTCGGCATCGAGACCGGGGCCGATCTGCGCGCCTGGGACCTGGAGCGCCTGCGCGAGACCTTCGGGTCGGCCGGCGCCTATTACCACGCGGTCGCCCGCGGGCTTGATGAGCGGCCGGTGCGCGCCCACCGGGTGCGCAAGTCGATCGGGGCGGAGACGACGTTCTCTGAGGACACGACCGCCTTCGCCGTCCTGGCCGAGCGGCTCGCGCCCCTGTTCGACAAGGTCTGGGCCGGGGCGGACGCCAAGGGCATGCGCGCTCGGACCGTGACCCTGAAGCTCAAGTTCTCCGATTTCGCTCAGGTCACCCGAGCGAAATCCCTCTCCGTCGCGGTGGCCGACCGGGCCGCCCTGGAGCGGATCGGCCTGGATCTCCTCTCCGGCCTGTTCCCCCTCCGGCGTAGCGCGCGGCTGATCGGAATCGCGCTCTCGGGCTTCGAGCAGGGGGAGAGGGCAGAGCCGCTGCAGCTCGGGCTGGGGCTCTGATCCGTCGCGGCGGGCCCCATGCTGCGCTGCCGCGTGGACTGTGCGGCGCCACACGTCGGGTGCGACTCATCAACCACAGATAGGAGCCATCCGGTGCGGCCGGGATTGCCGCACATCGCACGAACCGAAAGATCCTCCCCATGTCGAAGCCCATCTCCCTAGCCCTGGCCGCCGCTCTGCTGTTGAGCGTCCCGGCCGGGGCCGCCCGCGCCGGCGGCACCGGCTCCTTCAGCGCCGCCAACACGATCCTGCTGCGGGGCTACACCGCGAGCCCGCCGCAGCTCTACGTGTCCTCGGGCGGCCCGGGCGCCGGCTTCGTCACCGACGGGATCTCCGCGCCGCAGCGGCCGAAGGCGCCTTCCCGCGCCCGCTGACGCGAAGCGGCCCGGGCCAGACAGGCCCGGGCGTTTCTATCACGCGTTCTTGCGCGGGCGGTGGTTCGGGTCGATGCCGCCGTCCGGCTTGGTCTCGTTGTCGACATCGCCCTCGAAGGTCGAGTCGGCCTCCAGGTCTTCCGGGTCGGCGCCGCTCATGCCCTTGGACGTGCCGATGCCGGGATTGCCCTTGAGGTCGGCGTCGGTCGGGGTCTCGGTCTTCGGGTGCTTGGATGACATCGCCTGACTCCTGATCGGGTCTCGGAGCCGGGCCAACGCGTCGGGCTCCGGGCGGTCGCCCGGCCGGCATGCGGCGGTTCGCCTCCCGGGGGCCGTCAGGCGATCGCGGCCGACGCGATCCGGCGCACTCCGGCCGCCTCCATCCGGGTCCAGGCTGCAGCCACCGACCCGTCGAGGTCGATCCCCCGCACCGCGTCTGCCACCACCCACACGTCGAAGCCCGCCGCGCGGGCGTCGAGGGCGCTCCAGAGCACGCAGAAATCGGTGGCGAGCCCGCACAGGACGACGCGGGTGATGCCGCGCTCGGTGAGCGCCCCGGCGAGCCCGGTGCGGGTGGTGCGGTCGGCTTCGAGGAACGCCGAGTAGCTGTCGACCCGCGGATCCAACCCCTTGCGGACCACCAGGCTCGCCCGGTCGGTGGCCAACCCCGGCGCGAAGCCCGCCCCCGGGCTGCCCTGGACGCAGTGCCGGGGCCACAGCACCTGCGGCCCGTAGGGCAACGCAATCGTCTCGAACGGGGCCCGCCCCGGATGGGTGTCGGCGAAGGAGACGTGATCGGCCGGATGCCAGTCCTGCATCAGCACCACGTGCCGAAAGCGGTGCTGGAGCGCGTTGACCGGCGCGACCACGGCATCGCCGTCCGGGACGGGGAGGGCCCCGCCCGGCAGGAAATCGACCTGCACGTCAATGACGAGGAGCAGGTCGGCAGGGCCTGGCGTCATGGCGCTAAGGCAGCATCACGATCGAGCCGGTGGTCTCCCGGCCGGCCAGGTCCCGGTGCACCTGCTGCGCCTCGGCGAGCGGGTAGGTCGCGTTGACGGCGATTGTCACGGCGCCGTCGCCGACCACCTTGAACAGGCGGGCTGCCGCCTCCTCCAGGGTGGCGCGGTTGGACGAGAACGTCGCGAGCGTCGGCCGGGTCACGTAGAGCGAGCCGCGCGGGGCGAGGAGCCCCAGGTCGAGCCCGGTGATCGCCCCGGAGGCCGAGCCGAAGCTCGCCAGCAGCCCGAGCGGCGCGAGGCTGTCGAGGGAGCCCATCAGGGTCGCCTGCCCGACGCCGTCATAGACGACAGGCACGCCCTTGCCGTCGGTCAGCTCGCGTACCCGCTTGGCGACATCCTCCTCGCGGTACAGGATGACGTGGTCGCAGCCGTTCTGCTTGGCCAGTTCCGCCTTCTCGGGGCTGCCGGCGGTGCCGATCACCGTGGCGCCGAGATGCTTGGCCCATTGGCAGGCGATCAGGCCGACGCCGCCGGCGGCGGCCTGCCACAGGATCGTGTCGCCGGGCTTCACCGCGTAGGTCCGGTGCAGCAGGTACTCGACGGTCAGACCTTTGAGCATCATGGCGGCGGCGGTCTTTTCGTCGACGCCGTCGGGGATCGGGACCGCCGCAGCGGCCGGGATCACCGCCTCCTCGGCGTAGCAGCCATCCGGCACCGAGCCGTAGGCCACCCGGTCGCCGGGCTTGAACTGCGTCACCCCCTCGCCCACCGCCGAGACGGTGCCGGCGCCCTCCTTGCCGGGGGTGTAGGGCAGGTGCGGCGACTTGTAGGCGCCGGTGCGGAAGTAGATGTCGATGAAGTTGACGCCGATGGCTGCCTGCTTGACCCGGATCTGCCCGGGGCCGGGCTCGGCCAGGGGCACGTCCTCGAACCGCATCACCTCGGGGCCGCCGTACTCGTAGACCCGGATCGCCTTCGGCATCGTCGTACTCCCGCTCAAGCCCCGTTGCGCCGGGACGTCGCGGATCCGAGATAACGGAGCGGCCGCCGGAGGCAATTTCTTTTTGTCGTTCGCCCTGCGGTTGCGGCCTGGTCCGATGCCGGATCCTGGATCCGGCGCCCCCGGCCGCCTATCTTGGTCCTGCCCGTCCTCTCCGACCGGAAGTCCCAAAAAATGTCCGGCACCACCCGCACCAGCGCCGATCTCGATCCGCGCCGCCGCCGCCTGCTCTTCCGGTCCTGGCACCGGGGCATCCGCGAGATGGACCTGATCATGGGCCGCTTCGCCGATGCCGAGATCGGCACCCTGTCGGAGGCGGAGCTCGACCAGTTCGAGGCGCTGATCGAGGTGCCGGACCGCGACCTGTTCAAGTGGCTTACCGGCGAGGCCGAGACGCCGTCGAACTACGACACGTCGGTCTGGCGCCGCGTGCGGGCGTTCCACCGGCACGACGCGCCGATCCACTCCTGAGAGCGAAAGCCCGCGATGGACGAACCCAAGCCCCCTTACGACCACCCCGCCCGGTCGATCGCGACCGAACTCGTGGTCCGCATCATGCTGGAGATGATGGAGCGCGCCGACCCGTCCCTCCGCGCCGAGATCCTGCGGCAGGCGATCAGCCGGGCGACCGCGATGACCGAGACCATGCCCAACGCCGACTTTTTTCGCGGCCGGGTGGAGGCGGCGCTGGCGGAGATCGTCGGGCCCGACGCGTAGAATTCAAGGGCTCAGCGCCCCTTCCCGGCCGCCTGCAACGGAGGCTGCCCAATCAGGTTTCCGCCTTTGAGCAGGCCACGGCGTCGCTTGTGAAGTGCGCGGGTCCCTCTCCCGTGCGGGCTACGATGTTCACGCATCTGCGGACGAAGCGCGGGTCCCCTCGCCCCGCTTGCGGGGAGAGGCCCGCACGGACCTCGTCGTCCGTGCGGGAAGCGCAGGCGAAGCCGGAGCGGCGGTGAGGGGGCGGTTGAGGACGAGACTCCTCCGGAACCACCCCCTCACCTTCGGCTGCCGCCTCGTCCCGGCGACGACAAGGTCGCCGAACCCCTCTCCCCCCAAGCGGGGCGAGGGGATACCGGCACCGATGATGGAGCCGAAGCAGGGGCGGTCGCGCAAAAAAAAAGGCCTGAACCAGATCTGTGAATCCGCTAGCCCGCAGGGGAGAGGGGGGGAGCCCCGGTCTGCAAGCGCGCCAGCGCCTCAAGCCGGTGTCGCCCGTCCCCAGAAGGCACCGCCGCGGCCAGGAAACCCCGCTGCGACGGTGCC
>NZ_JAKSYK010000175.1:0-33377 GCF_022829425.1 Methylobacterium sp. J-072
ACGCCGAACAAGATCATCGCCTACGAGCTGAACATGTGCGAGAGCACGGTGAAAGTTCACGTCCGCAACATCATGAAGAAGCTGAAGGCGAAGAACCGCACCGAGGTCGCATACCTCACGAACCAATATTTTAGCAAAGAACGATAGTCACAGAAATCCGCTCCCCGAGTGCCCCTTGAAGGCGTTCGCCCGCCGGATGTACCCGACTACCGTCCGCGGGTCCCGGTGGCCTGACTGATCCATAATCCGGGCGAGGTCGGCACCGCGCTCGGCGGCTGACGTGATGTACCCAGCACGCAGCGAGTGAACCCCGAAGGTCGAGGCATCGAGTCCGGCCGCGGCCGTGTACTTCTTCACGATGTCGGCGACGGCCTGCGTCGTGAGGCGCACGTCTCCTCCCCGCCGGACGTACCCGTACCGCGAGACCGGCAAGAACACTGGTCCGTCTACGATCCCGGCGGCATCCAGCCATTCTCGGACCAGAGCTACGGGTCGAATGTATCGGCCATGCGGGATGGCCTTCTCGGTTCCCCTGCCCTCTTGGTCGGTCTTTGACCGGCGCACGTGCACCCGCAGGCCATCGGGATGTTCAACGAGATCTCCTACGTCGAGGGCGACCAGTTCTGACCGGCGGAACGCGCCCGCGAAACCCAGCGCCAAGAGCGCCCGGTCCCGCTTTCCGACCAAGGTGTCGGGGGTTCGCATCAGCAGCGAGGCCAAGATCTCGGCGGTGGCCGCGGCCTTCTGGGTCGGAGCAACACCAACCTTGCGGCGGGCGCCCTTCATCGCGGCGCGCACGCCCTCATCTTCGGTGGGATCGGCAGCTCCCGCCAGCTTATGGGCGTACTTAATGGCGGCCAGCCGCTTTCCGAGCGTCGAGGCGGCGCAGCCGTCCTCCGCCTCTGAGACGATGAACCCCGCCACGGCCTCGGCCGAGGCTGGCAGGGCCTGGAACCCATACCGCGTGCACCACGCCTCGAACGCCTTCGCCCCAGCCGTGTAGGCCCGCACGGTCGCGTCAGCTTTGCTGGCGCGCTGATAGGCGCGGACGATCGCCGCGGTCTCGACAGGCAGACCGGCCGAGATCTCGGCCCGTTCGGCCGGGAGCTTCGCGACCTTCTCGTAAAACTCGGCTGGTGCGAGCTTGGGCTCAAACATTCACCGCCTCGCTGAAGGGTGTGCAACTTGTTCCGACACTTAGCTCGGAGGCTTCCCGCCTCCCCGCATCCGTCAGGCGGGCAGATCCGCCGTCTTTTACCGCATGACGCTTTACCAGCCCGCGGCGCTCTAAGCTCGCCAAGATCCGAGACGGATTGAAGTCGCTTTCTGTGAGCCAGAACGGAGTAGTGCGTCGAGCCCGAGGCCCGTGCCGTGTGCGGGTAAGGGAGCGGGTTAGGCCAAGATACAGCGCTGCCCGCTCATCTCCCGCCTCAGCGCGTGCGCGAATAGCTGCGGCCTGAGCCGCGCTCGCTTCCGTCCGGGCGTGATGACGCTCCTGCATCTCAGGAGACAAGGCATAGGCTCGATCCACGATCGCCCAGACATAGAACAGGCCCTCATCGCGGTTGTGCTCAGCCTCAAGCGAGTCGAGTGCCTTCAGCATCAACCGTTGCGCCGTACCAAGGCCGCGCGACATGCCCCGCCTCCGTAAGTGTCGGAACAACTTGGCGACACCATCCTAAGCACCGCGAAAAGTGGGGGAGCCGTCCCCCACCCTACCGTCCGGCCAGTTCCTGCAAGACATGCGGGTAAGCCGCATAGAAAGCTGTCAGCAGAGCACGCAGCTTGTCCTCGGCCGCGGCGTCCGGTTTCGGGAAGCGGACGGCCTCGGCCAATCGATTGTATGCGTCTCCCTTGATCATGTGCACCGCGACGCGGAGCCCATCCGAGACGGTTTCAGCAGGGCGGTCGCTCATACTGCAACTTTCGAGAATACCATTTCCCGAAAGTTGGCATACCTCAGCCGCGGACGCTAAAGTCGTAGCATCACAAATTCACAGTTTCGCAGCATTATAAAATTGCGAAGCTATGATTTCTCGTCTTCGGCGACGATCTCGGCGATGGTCGGGTAGCTGCGCGACTTCAGCACGTGCTCCAGGCCCTCGATGAACAGGTCATGCTCCTTGCACCGCTCGTGGAACGTGATGGTGCGCAGGACCTCCTTCACCGCCGGGTGGAGGTAGAACGGCGTCGGCTTGGCCTTCACGCTTGTCTTCGCCGGGCGGCCGACCTTGCGCGGCTCGGGCTCAGCCACGGGCGTCGTCTCGGTGGCGATCGTCTTCGCCTTCAGGTCCTCGACGCTCATGCTGTCGGCGTCGAAGATCGAGGGTGCGGGGCGGCGGCTCATGCCTTGGTCTCCGATTGAGTGCTGACCCACTTCCAGAGTTGCCGGATCTCGTCGGCGGCCTTGCCGTCCCCGGCGTACTCCGTGACGCCCATCCCGGCGGCGAAGGCGTCCTGGTAGTCGTTGCGCAGCAGGAGCAGCGGCTCGGCCATGAACCCGATGGATGCGAGACCCGTGGCGGTGTCGTTCGCCCGGTTGTTGCGCGGGATCGTCGAGCACTGGTTCAGGACAAACGCGAACTGCTTGCCGCTGCGCATGATCGCCTGGACGGTCGCCCGGACCGCGAGGAGGTCGAGCCGCGTCGGCCTGATCGGCACGAGGCAGAAAGTCGAGGCTTCCATCGCCGCGTGCGTCGTTGGGTTGTCGGCGCCCGCGGTGTCGAGGATCGTCAGTGTGACGCCCTTCTTCTCTAGGCTGCTGAGCATCGTCTTGATCTGGGCGATGCGGTCGAGGGGGAAGCGCTCGACGACGGGCAGCCGGGGATCCGTGATCGCGGGCTCCTCAGCCTTCGCGCGGATCCGCCCCCATTCGACGAGAGACCCCTGCGGGTCGAGGTCAAAGGCCGCCACCGTCTCACCGGCCTGTTGGGCCGCGACGGCGAGCGAGGTGGCGACGGTCGTCTTTCCGGCGCCGCCCTTTTGGGTCACGAGGGTGATGGTTCTCATTCGCAACGCCGTAAATTCTTGGTGTTAAGGCGCTATAAATTCAGAACGCTGTGATGACAAGAAATTGCAGCACCGTCCCATCGAGAAACTGAAAATTTAAGAATATACCAATTCATGAATTGATAATTTTGCAGCGCTATGAAATTGACTCTTATGAACGGGCGGATCGTGTTCGGGATCCGCGCTGCTCCTTGGTCGGCACACGACCACGTCGGACATCCCGTAGCTTCTTCTCGCGCTTCCAACGGTCGAAGTCGTTCTCCTGCAATGGGGTGTCCGGCGTGAGGTTGCTGAGCCGATCTAGGGTTGCGTCGATCGCCTTTCGATCCCATCGTCTCGTCCCAGGGAGTGCCGGGGGCAGCGTCCCTCGCATCACCCAGGACCTGAACCCGCTCGGCGTGAGCCCGCAGTAGGCGGCAGCTTCGGGAGGGGTCATGCAGCGCGGTTCGAGTAGTGGGCGATCTTGGGGCATCACAGCCTCTCGTGCTCAGACCGTAATTTCATGATGCTGTGAAGCTATGATGTTAGGCGGTGATCTCACGCGGATCCGGGAGAGGACGAGGCGCTTCGTCACGCGACTTCCATCATGGATCCTTCCTGGCGGGCAGGGTAGGGCGGGGCATGGCCAGCAACCCGACCGTGTCCGACCTCCGCAAGATTTCCGAGGTGACCCAGGGCGAGATAACTGCCGCAGTGGATGCCGTGCTCGCGGATCTCAAGACCGAGGCCTACCCCCTGGCAAAGGGGTGGGTGCTCGACCTTGTCGAGATGGTCCGCACGAACGAGCAGGTGACGATAGCGCTGAGATCCGATCAGGCTCAATGGAAGCGCGGCAGGGTGCGTGCCGCGATCCTGCTGGCGCATCCGGTGAAGGGGTGAGCGAGCCTACGACCATGACCACCAACGGCAGGCACTGGTTCTACGACAGCAGGCTGATGGTCTGCTCGTTCTGCCTGCTGTCGGTCGTCGCCATCTTCTGGCAGGTGAGCAAGTTCGAGGGGTTCCAGCCAATCTTCACCTGCGCCACCGCGAAGGATGTTGATCGCTTGTTGCTCTCCTCAGGGATGGACGCCTGCATGGGCAGTGCGCGTTCCCAGTCCGAAACGGAGCGATGCATGCGGACCGTCTATGTGCTGGCCTGCATGAAGGAGCAGTGGCGCTAGATGATCGCGTCCCCGTAGCCGCATGTTCGAGGACGCAGACCCGATCGTGGAGGTTGTGGCGGTGATCACGTCCTGCGGCCACCTCGTCGAGCCCGACGATGAATTCGAGAGGTAGCGCGTCGATGGTGGCGCATGGATCACCGCTGGCGATCTGCTGGCCTTGACGGTCTGCCTCGGCTTGAACGCCGGGGTCGGCTAGCTGCAGTAGCGCGGGATGCGTCAGACCTTAACCGGCTGGATCCTGACCACCGCCATCGTCCTGTCGGGTGCGCGCGGCGGTTACTCGGCAGCCCGGATGCTCACGACGGTTTGGGACGGGAAAGCGATTGAGCTGCGTGATATCGGGAACGCAGCGGCTTTCGTCGTCCTGCTGGTGGCGTCCGCCTTGATGCTCTGGCTCGTCGACGAGACGCTGACCGGATGCCGACCGAGCCGCACGCCCCGATCCGCGGTCGCGCGCTCCTGGCGCTCCGGGCCTGCGCCGCCCATCCGCAGGGGCTCCGACGCGACGCCTACCCGACCTACATGCCGATGCTGGTCGAGATGGGCTTGGTGGAGGAACGGCGCGCTCGTGGGCCCGGGCCGGACGCAGGGCGCGTGGTTCCTGACCGCGGCCGGGCGGTGATCGCAGAGCTTGGGCCGAGCGAGGTGCGGGAGTAGCCGCCCAACGGTCTCAAGAATGTGGACAAGCATAGATCTCGTGGACATCACCCGCGTAGCAAAACCAGCGCACTTGCGATCCCGGCCGCTGCCCATGGACTGGATACGAAGCAGCGATCCCAGATATCAGCGCTTCGGCATGGCCAGCGTCATCAATGTTATAAGCGAGTAGCTTCGGGCGGGGAGCGTCGTATCCTGAGACATTGCGCGTGAATATGGAGTATAAGGGCATCGCAAACCGGCTCCATTTCTACATGTATGAGTAGCAATGTTCCTTCTGTTGGAAACGTTCAGGGTTCAATCGATCAATGGTTAAACAAATTTAACAGATATTCGACAAATTTATTCAGCGGTTCGAAATTCATCGTCTTTCGGGCCGGCATTGCCATTGCTCGCCCTTCGGCTTGAACTCCCAGATCGGCGGGCCCCAGATCTGGCCGGGCTTGTCCCGCCGCGCGGCTGTCCGCTCGAACATGATGCGGTCGGCATCGACGCCCTGAACCCGGTTACCGGCGACCATCAGCGCGCCGTAGTAATCGACCCGCAGCGTGCCGTGGTCAGGGTGGACCCCCAAACAGCTGTGGTGTCGTCCAGCCCAGGCTGTGCGCCTTGGCGCCGAACCGGGTACAAAAGTCGAGCGCCGACTCCCGCATCGTCGCCCACTGTGCGGGCGTCAGGTAGCGACACGGCGAGGTGCGCTCGGAGATGTTCTCGATGGCGCCGTGCCAGATCGCAACGTGGTTCGGTAGCAGGGTGGGGGCGAGACCGGATAGCATCCGGCCGAGCCACGCGAAGGTCTGCTCGCAGGCCATGCGGCCAGAAGCGGGGTTGCCTGATCTGGGTTGATAACCGGCTCGGCCCTGCCCCGATCTGCTCACGGGGCGCGGCGGAAGTCGGCTGATCAAAAGCGGCGCATGTAATCGCCGAGTTCGAGGTGCATCCCCGCTTGAAAGCCGATGTGCCATGCCCGGACGTCAGCAGTTCGCATACCGGCATCCTGATGCCCCCGGGCCACAATGATCCCGACTTGCTCGAGCCGGCGCACGACGCCCTCAACGCTGCCTGTCTCCGGGCTCAGCGTCTTGATCATCTCGCTCGCTGCAAGCCGGCCAGCTTTTTCGCCTCGATCTGTGGGAGCTTGCGGCTTGCTATGCGGCGGCATGGGATCTCGATTACCTCATCTCAGTGAACCGATACGCAACGCGGCTCGTGAGACAGGATGGGGCCGGGCGGTTACCGGGGCGTGCCGGTAGTTAGATACCGCTGTCCCGGACCGGGGGGCGCGACACGAAAAAGCCCGCGCCGGCGGACCGGGCGGGCGAAGGTTGTGACTTCGAACTCGGGGGAGTCGGAAATCGCCGTGACCATACCGCGGCCCGGGCCAAAAGAAAGCTCACTGCAGCGCTGAACAGCCGCCCGATCTGATCACGGGCTGGCGGGGACATCGCGTCCTGCGGCAGAACCGATACTTAACGCGGCTCGGAAGGCAGGATGCCAACAGTGGGTTAGCCGACCTTCACCCGGGCGGGCTTCGGACTGTGTTGGAATAGGCCGCGGAGGACCCGGAAGGGCAGAAGCAGTAGTTTGACCAAGCCGTGAGCGACCATGACGGTGGCGACGGCCAGAAGGGCTAGGAGGGTGTTGCGCAACGTGGTGCGCTCCAAGACGGAGTAAGCTTGGCGATCCATCACCGCCATTGCCCTCAGGAGGCGCCCCGAAGACGGCGAGACTGTGAAGCTTCTTGGCTGCGTGCGCTCGCGAAATCAGCCTGGGATGACGTCGGGTACGCCCGATCGGGGTGCTGCGTAGACAACACCTACCAAGTCCTCTCGTCGCCAGACTATGCGAACGGTTGAAGGTATCGGCTCCTGGCCGATCGCGAGTTCGAAGTAGCGCGGCACTGCGAGGCCGGGCAGAAAAGCGAGGCAAGCACCCACGGGTGAGTGGTTCGTCACGATACAGCGGACTCCTGCATCGACCCCTGGGAAGGCAACAAGGCCTTCGATGGTGGCCTCGACCCGGAGCTTCGCGCGGCGATCCTGCATATCAGCACACGCCCTGGATGTATTACGATTAAGTGCAGCTTGTATTCACCAGCATACATCTAAGAACTCAATCCAAGGTGGTAGCGATCCAGGCCGACAGGCGTTGGGGTGCCATTTGGCGACGTATGATTAGCGCCACCCTAATCACTCATGCAACTAAGGGCCGTGCAAGTTTATTTTAGTTACATCTGTGGATGCTGCATTGCCCTGCTGTCTGTCCTGGAGGCTCGGTACGGGGGCACAGTGTGAAACCGCGGCGGACGATGTCGTGGATGGGTGCAGCTACTGAACCGGAACCGGACCTCAGCGCTTCCCTATAGCCGACGCGGTCCTCCTGCGCTGAGGCACGGAGGATCCCCATGCGTATCTTCATGCTGGCCGCGCTTGCCGGTGCCAGCTTGGTTGGCTTGAGCCTTCCGGCCACTGCCGTCCCGGTGGGCCCCGTAGCTGGTGTCTCTTCGCCTTCCGATATGCTCACCAACGTGCGGATGCGGCGTCATCGCATGCGGCGGCCGTCGATGACCTGGGTGCAGCGGCGAGGGTCCCGGCGCTAGCTCGATCAGGAACGGTCGACAACGCCCCTTCGACGGGCCGCCTCATTTAACGCTGATATCAGCCTCGGACTCCGCGGTGACACCTTTGTCCGAGGCTGGAAGCTCGCCCAGTCCCCCGGCGCGGGCTTTCTCGTGGCTCGGGCTTTGCCATGGGCGCCTGCTCGTCGACGAGACCGCAAGCCAACTTGCGGCGCGCTTCAGTTTAGGGGCGCGTCGCCATTTTGAACTCAGCCGCGTTGTCGGAATTATGGACACGCGCATGCCCAGCACTGTGGAAGCGATTGCCGACGGTGCACACGCCCGGGTGGTCGGTCGACCGAAGGACAGTTGCCCTTATCCGGCGGACTCGCCCGAGCGTCGGGCTTGGTTAGAAGGCTACGATGGTACACCCTCAGAGGACGGCCCAGACTCACCGCTGGCCGACGCCTGAGACGGCGAGGGCTGTGCGCATCTCGGCAAGGATAGCCGCCGGGATGGCGGTGTCGAGGACGGCCGCGTTACGTCAGTAGCTGCACCTTCGATTTTTCATTGTTCTTCTGGATGGAGATGATGTCAGCGGCTTCAAGAGAGGCGGTTCATAGCGGTCGCTGCGCCACCGTCAGCGCAGCAACGAAAACGAGCGCTGCGGCCGTGAACATCGCAACGCTGCCCCACCACAATATGAGATCGAACAGGCTCACCGTTGGGCCATCCCCGGCAGTGTTTTGGATTTTTGCTTTGGGGTCGCCCAGCAGTCGCGTCAGGCTGTCTGGAAGTGGGCGTTGTGTCCGGTCACAGTGTGACGGCTCGTTTGCCATGGCCAGACCTCTCTACCAACGCTTCGAAATCAGCGCCTTTTTCACGTAGCGCCTACTGGCTCTGAAGCAGAACGGTGAGCATCGTCCCCTAACCCCTTCAGCGGTATGCCCGTCCTGAACCGGTCATACTTGCGACCGAGCAGGTCAAGCATAGCCCCACGTGCAAACATCACCATGTGGCGATCGTGTTCCGCAACCACGCGCAGCAGACGTTCCCGGAAGATCTCGTCGGGTTCAGGATCGCTCATGCTCGGCTCTTAGCCTAAAGCGGCTTCGTTGGACGGGTCGAGTCTGACAGCATCCATTCTCTCGGCGATCTCGTGGATGACCTCCTGCACAAGTGGAGGCCAGGCCACCTCGTTCGCTTCAAGGAACTGGGCTGCGCTGATCAACGTCGTCAATTGGTTCGATGGGATCGGGCGTTGCATGACTTGCAGAGCCAATATTTGCTCTGCCAGTTCATTCAAGAGACGTAAAACCTCAGCCACGCCCTTCGGTTCGACGTCAGTGTCGCTCATGTCACGTAACTCTCGCCTCTAGATTTTTCGTTCGAAACATCAGTCCATTTTTTCAGATCTTGGCGGTGCCGCATGTAGCCCTAGCCGGTAAGCGAGTGGATTAAAGCGCGTCCCACATCCAGGCCGCTCCCATCATCGCCAGACCGCCACACAACAGAGCCACTACGATGTAGCGGTGCAGGCGGTCGTAGAAAGGGATCGCCATAAACAGCCCCCGCAGACGCGGCCCTTGTTGCCCATAGGCTGCGATCGGTCGCTAGCTGCAAATGTTAATGTTTCGTCAATTCAGAATTTGCGTGGTCCGCAGGCCACAACGGCTGAAGATCAGCCGACGCTGCGACTCGCGAGTCCGCCAAGGATAAGGACAGCAACGACCGCGATCGCGACTACCACGGCGATGAGGATGGCGCGCATCTGGCCGCTCCGGGGTCGCCAATGGACGTCGAATTCACTTTAGGTAGCCCTTCGCCTTCAAGTGTTCGTTGGTACGGCCTGCTCGCTCCAATGCCTACCCCTGCCGCTCCCGGAAACCGAGACGCCCGAGGCCGTGCTGCCGGAGATGGCGAACGTGATCGAGGTGGAGCCACTGCGATGGGGTGGGCATGGGAACGTCATTGCAGCCGCCAGCGTGTTGATTGTCGAGCTGCTGGAGCGCCCCCGATGTTGATCAGCTCCTACTCAACGTCCGCTCACCATCATGCCGCTTTGCTGCGAGCCGTGAGCGTCGACATCGCTTCTTCTAGCTTAGTGGCCTGGCTTGCGAGATCGCGCGCCACCCCCTGCAGTTCGGTTGCTGCGTCGCCCGCAGTCCGAGCAGCTTCGCTGACTCCAGTGATGCTTCCGGCGACCTCCTGCGTTCCAGAGGCTGCCCGGCTGACATTGCCCGCGATCTCATGCGTCGCGGCACGCTGCTGATCGACCGTGGCGGCCATCGTGGCTGCGACCTGATCCATCTCCGCGATCATAACGGCGATGCGTTCGATCGCTGCGACCGCCGAACTCGTCGCGCCCTGCATGGCCGCCACCTGAGCCGAGATCTCTGAGGTAGCCTTCGCCGTTTGGCCGGCCAGATCCTTGACCTCGGCGGCTACCACTGCGAAGCCGCGACCCGCCTCTCCGGCCCGTGCCGCCTCGATGGTCGCGTTGAGCGCCAGCAGGTTGGTCTGGGAGGCGATCGAAGAGATGAGCGAGACGACATCGCTAATTTTAGCGGCAGAGCCTGACAGGCTCTGAACCGTCGCATCGGTTTGGTGGGCGGCCAGATTGGCGGCCTGCGCGATCTCGGCGGCCCGAGTGACCTGCTGCGAGACCTCGCTCAAAGAGGCTGACAGCTCTTCTGCCGCGGCAGCGACCCCATCCACGTTCTGGGAAGCCTCGTGAGAGGCGCCCATGACGGTCTGAGCCAATCTGGAGGTATCGTTTGTTGCCTTCACGGTCGTCACAGCGCGGCTACTGACCGTATCGGCACCCTGCGCCACGCTCGCGACTATTGCCTGAACTTGCTGCTGGAAGCCTTCAAGCTGTGTCGCGGTTTCGCTCCGGCGCTCATCCTCGACGCGCGCGTATGTCTCTAACAGAAGTTCAAGATCGAACCATGCCAAACGGCTGATTACGCTGGCGAGAGCGTTGTGCTCGCGCAGCTGCCTCATCCTGCTGGGCGATCCGAACCTATCGTCGATCTGGTTCGAGAGGCCGAGTTCGGCAACGAGTGCACGTGACACGACTGAATGGCAGATAACGATAGCGTATGCGGGCACTTTGTGATGGCAGAATGCCGTGGCCAAGCGTTCCACGGATGCGTCGAACTCTGATCCGATTTCGCCAGTGGCCACGAGCGTCCAGTGGGCGAGGCGTGCCGCATGGACCTCAGGAACCTTCAGGGCCGGAGCAATTTCCGGCCAGTTCGAGAACGTGTCTTGCAGTTCGGTGAGCAGTGCAGGCATCAGCTGCCTGACAACGCTCGCATGTGCGCGCAACGTCATCATGTCGTCAGCTGTGACGCCGAAAACACCAAGGCTTTTTTTATGCTTGGTGTTCGCCGTCATTCGTATTCTCCAAATTTATTAAGTCTTTTTAACGTACGAGAAACAGACAAAAATGAAGTTAATGATCGAATATGCCGAGGGTCCGTAACTCCCATTTTCGTGGTTTCTCGCCAGTTTTTCACTTGATGGGGCTGCACCTCAACCGCCGGCACTCGGTGACCGGCGAGCTCTTCAATGACCTGCGGATACGGGCGCGCGCCATATGGGCCGAGCACGCACCCATCCAACAGATCGCGTGGACGCTCGGCGTGAGCCGGTCGTGCGTGCACCGCTGGGTTCTGGACATGCTGGAGTACGGCGCCACGTCGGAGAAGAACGGCGGGGTGCGGATCTATCCGTCCGGCTCGCGCCAGTTCGTTAATAAGTTCCGGAGGAGCGGCTACCCGCGCGAACAGGGGCTCACAATGGTGCGGGAGCTGGCGGGGGCTGAGGCATCCGGTATCGCCGGCGGTATCACGACGCCTGCTGCCGACGCTCCGCCTCACGCGCTCGGCCCTGTACCGGCGGGTTGAGTAGGTCTCGCATGGCCTGGCCCGGCTTGAAGCCGACGACGACGCTCTCAGGCACCTTCACTGCGTCTTGGCTCCGCGGATTGCGCCGGATCCGCGCCTCGCGCCGCTTGTGTTCGAACACGCCGAAGCCGCGCAGCTCGACGCGGCCGCCTTGAGCCAGTGCGTCGGCCATCGTGTCGAGGATAGTGGCGACGACGGCTTCGACGTCCCGTGCGAACAGGTGTGGGTTCTGCTCCGCGATGCGGGCGACGAGCTCGGATCGGATCATGGCTGCGGCGTGCCAAGACACCGGCGTCGGGGCAAGTGCAGGCAGGCCCTATTCCTCACCTTTGAGCCTTACCGCCTGAGGCGTCTGGAGGAACCTCAGGCTCAGCCGTGTAGAAGTCCCCAACCGGCCTGCCCAGGGCGTCGCTGAGACGCTTCAACATCCGCAGCTTGCCCTCGCGCTCACGTGCTTGAGCAATTTTGTCCGCTGAGGGGAGGCGGATGTCTCGGCCGTTGCCCTTGTCACGTTCGGCCATCCTAAACCAACTACCTTTCTGAACGTGCGATTGTATACCGCAGTTGCACTTCGACGGAAAGTTGTGTTGCAAGCCGACACCGAGATTGCAAATAGGGTTGGATGACGCATGCCGCGTCGGTCATCGAACAGCATTCTGTCGTCGGCTTCGTTGCCGCTGACCACCCTCAGCATCGGTTTGTGGGAGGAGGATGTCAGCACAGATCGCATCCGCGGCGATGCGGTCATGGGGCAGATGTACGGTCTGACCGATGCGGAGGTCGCCGAAGGTATCTCACGATCGCATCTCTTCTCGATCTTCCACCCGGATGAGGTTTCTCGCGACCCCGAACTTCGCCGAAGCGTGCGTGAGCAAGGCGGGCTGTTCGTGTGGGAGCACCGCATCATGCCGGCGCCCGGCATCGTGCGCTGGGTCTTAGTGCGCGGACATTATGAGCGAGGCCCCGACGGACGGATGCGTGGGCGGGGGATCGTCATCGACGTGACCGACACGCGGGCTGACGGTCATGTCGACGGACCATCGCGTTATCTGGCGGCCTGCCAGACGCTGGGCTCGCCCGCAGAGACCATGGCCGACGGCGCACTGAAGCTTTGGGATCTGATGCACCAGCTCGACGACGACAGCGCTGTCCGTCTCCGTCCGTCTCTGAAAGCACTGCTATTCGAACTTGGCCGCCAGATCGCGGCGGCGCTGCCGGACGGGCAGGTGGCCGCAGCATCAAGGCCATTTCGCGATCCGAAGCTGCACTGAGCCCAAACCATCGCGGGTCGTATATGTGCCGATGCCGCAGCCGGGACCAAGCAGCCGATAATTCACGGCACAGTCGGATGTGCCGCCATGACGGCCGCAGCGATCGCGTTCCGGAACGTTTTCTCCTGCGGACCGGCTCGGCTCGCGACCTCCGCGGGGCTGACCGTCGAGGCTACGAGCGCGGCGACGTCAAGGCGGTGACCACCGGCGAAGCGGTAGGGCCCGGCCGTTGGGTCGCGCATATAGGCGTCGATCGCCGCGACGATCTCGAGGCTGCTGATGCAGCCGGTCCTGCGCAGGTCGGCGATGGTCAATAGTTCGGCCTGCATGGTCGCGCTGATCAATCCCTGACGTTGACTTAACGGTACGACCCGGCCGACATGCCATGTCCGGCTGGCGCGCGCTCTGTGCGAGTCGCCGGCACCATCAGGAGATACAGCCGCCGCAAGTCGACCCCTGAAAAGCCAACGGCCCCCCAGTCGCCAAACTGGAGGGCCGTCGAAAATCGAGATGGCCTGTGAGGCCGGACTGAATACCCCTCACAAGCCACGAAGACGCCCCTGGCGTCAAGCGGGAACGCCAATTCCCGCGACGATGAGGCTTTGCCTTGTGGACCGGACGCCCTGCGGCGGCCCGGAACGACCTGTTGCGGCCCGATGAGGGCCGACACACGTGTTTGCAGACGAGATCCGCCGCGCGATCGAGGCAGCAACCCGAATCACCTTGCCTCAGGTGACGGCGCTGCTCTGGCGCGCCTACGGGGAGGGCAAGATCACGGAGGCCGAGGCCGAGTGCCTGTCCGGCCTGATCGAGGCGCGGACCGATGCGCCCGCGGCTCGCCGGCAGCCGGGCGCCCTCGATATCGGAAATCCGATATCGCCCCAGGCTCGCGCAGGAAGCCCCAGGACGCCCGGTGTCGGCTCACGGCCACGCACGGGCGCCTCGATGGAGCGTCGCCGCCGCTGGGCCGCCTCCGGCCGCATGCCCCTTGGTCTCGCCGCCAAGTTCACTCACGCCGAGCAAGGCGTGCTCGCCCTGGTCGCCGCCGAGACCGCACGACGAGGGGATTGCCGGCTCGCGGTCGGGCACATCGCGGCGATCGTGGGCGTGTCCGAGACCACCGTGCGCAACGCCATTCGCGAGGCGCGCAAGCTCGGGCTGGTCACGGTCGAGGAGCGCCCCGTCACCGGGTTTCGCAACCTGCCGAACATCGTCCGCATCGTCTCGGCCGAGTGGACCGCCTGGCTGCGCTTGGCCCGGAAGGGTTCCATCTCTCAGGGGGGAGGGTGCAAATCCCCGCAGCGCACGCCTACTGAAGTTCTAGTCCTGTCAGAATCGGGGAAAACGGAACCGAAGAAGGGCTGCCGACGAGCGGCGGTTCGGGCTCGCGGTGTGCCAGGGCAAGATTCTGTCGCGGGTCCGTCACGGGGCTCGCGCGCTATGTCGTGACCGCATGCGACTGGACGATCTGACGAACGATGCGGGACTATCGATTCTGTGTGGCGCTGCGCCGAGCTGATGGGACGCTTGATAAGCCCCTGCACGAAGAGGTCATCACCGCGGAAGATGGGACAAGCGCCATCGCCCTAGCCAAGGCCATCGACGTGGACATGCTCAGGCTGCGGGCCAATGCGATCTATCTTGTCGACCCACACGGCTATGTCGCCTGGTCACTGCGGCTTGCGGACGTATCCGACGTTAGCGCCTGAAGCTGCCGACAAGCGGTAGGCGACGCCGACTGATAAGGCCGGCCGTGAGTCAGCGCTGGCGACGACACAACTACGCGGTGACGGGTAGTACAAAGAGCGCCATTGGGTGACAAAGCCCGCTATGATCAAGGCGGATCGATGGAGATGATCATTGACGCTCGTCTACCGCGGGCATGTACCGAGAGCTTTCGTAGACTGCGCCACGCGGCTGCTCGAAACCGGGCGGGGGCTTGAACCATGAGTGAAGGCATCGTCCCGCTGCGCCGAAGCGGCGAAGAGCGATCCCCTATCGCCCGTGTCGACATCGCTGCCGTGGAACTGCTCGTCAGCGGTGAAGCCATCAGCCTGCAGACGGCGCGTGCCGAGGTGATCCTCAAGGACCTGCGAGCACAGCGGGACCAGCTGTCGACGCTGCTCGCGGACCTGCGCGCACGAGGTTTGACCGGCGATGCCCAGATTGACGAGGTCAACGCCAGCCTGATCTCGGCGATCAACCAGGGCATCGTGCAGATCGACCTGTTCATCGCCCAGGCGCGGGTCCTCGTGAGGGAGGCTAGCAACCCGACGTAGAACGGTCTCGCAAACCGGGATCAGCGCCGTAAGGCCTCAGTGTCGGTAGCGTTCGGCCAGGGCCATGAGCGTCTGTGACAGCTCTGTGAGGTTGGCGGACGCGGCCTCGACCTGACGAGTGCCGGCGGCGTTCTGCTGCCCCGCTTGCCGGATGTTGTGCAGCGCCTGCATCACCTGCTCGATCCCGAGCTGCTGCTGGTTGGTCGAGGCCACGATCTGCTGGAACGTCTGCACGTTCTCCTCCACCCGGGCGGTGATCTCCTCGATCGTCCGCTGGGTCGTGTCCGAGCGCGTCTTGCCGGCCGCCGCCCGCTTCACCGCCTCCTCGGTCAGCATCACCGAGGTGTTGATGCCCCGCTGGATCTCGCCCAAAATCCCCCGGACCTGCCCGGTGGCCGCTTTCGCCTGATCGGCCAGCAGCTTCATCTCGGAGGCCACCACCGCGAAGCTGCGCCCGCTCTCGCCGGCCGCCGCCGCCTCGATCGCGGCGTTGAGCGCGAGCAGATGCGTGCGCTCCGAGATGTCGTTGACGGTCTCGATGATGTCGCCGATCGTCTGGGTCTTCTCCGACAGGCTGACGATGTTGCCGGCCACCGCCTCGGCCTGCTCGCGGATCGCGTCCATGGCCTTGGCGGTGTCGGAGACCGCGCGCAGGCCCTGGCGGGAGGTCTGGGCGGTGGCCTGGGCGGTGGCGATGACCTCGGTGGCGCGCTTGCCGATCTGGGCGCCGGAATGGGTGATCTCGTCGACCGTGGCGGCCGTCTCCTGGACGGCGGCGAATTGCTCCTCGACCGAGGCCGCCTGCTCTTGGACCGAGGCGCGGATCTCGGCGGCGGCGGCGTTGAGGTCGGCGGTGGCCGCCCGGTTGGTCCGGGCGAGATCCGACAGGCCCGACACCATCGTGTTGAGGCTGCGCCCCAAACGACCGATCTCGTTGTGCCCCCCTTGCCCGAGCGTCCCCGACAGGTCGCCTTCGCCGACATGCTCGACGAAACCCATGACGCGTACCAGCGGCCGGACGATCAGACGGTTGATGGCGGTCCCGATCCCAAGGCAGATCAGAAGTGTGAGCAGGGTGCCACTCCATAGAGCGAGGCTCTCGTTGCGCTCGGCCTGCGCGACGCGAACGGACTGCGCCGAGCGAGTCTGTTCCTCTAGAGTGTCGATAGCGGCGAGCTTCCCGCGCAGGGTGTCGAAGAACTGCTTGCCCCTGCCCTCTGCCTCAATACGCACCGCCTCCGGTCGCGTCGCAGGATTGGCTGCGCCTCGTATAGCGGTCTCGCCGATGTCGGTCTGCCAAGCGCGCGCGGCCGCCTCGGCGTCAGTCATGAGGCGCGATCGCTCGGCATCGTTGCCGATCAAACCCCTCAGCCGGGTGATCGTCTCATCCAGGGCCGGCCGTCCCAAGCGGTAGGGCTCCAGGCTGCTCTCGCGCCCGGTAATGAGGTAGCCGCGCAAACCTGTCTCCTGGTTGAGCATGGCAGTGCGGAAGGCGTCGAGGCCGAGGGCTACTTGGTTTGAGCGATCCAGAGCGTCGGTTGCCGCCTGCAACTGGTTGCGGGTGGCTAGGACCGCTCCGCTACTGAGGATCGACACCAGCGCAATGACGCCGATGGCACCGCCTAGCGTGCGGTTGAGGCCAAACGTGTTCGGCATACACGGCACTTCCTGCTCGGCCCCGCGGACGGCTTTGAACAATTGCCGCGACGATGACGGCCTAGCCCATAGCGCTGAAACTGAGTTGGAGCGAGCAACAGGCTGCACAGCGAAAAGATGGCTACAGCGTGCAGGCTCGCGACGACGGGTAGGTACGGGACAGTTCCCCATGTCCCTACCCGTGAAGCCTCGGCCGGGCAGTCGCGTGAGGGTCGGCGCGGCGGGGGAACTGGACGGCGGATAGCGCTCGTGCACTTCCCGCACAGTTGCAGCGTTGCCGTGCGATGACAGCTTTCGAACTGATCCGTGCATTCGCCCACGATGCCACCGTCGGCATCGTCGTCACCGATCCGATGATCGAACCACCTGGGCCCATTATCCTCTACGCCAGCGCCGCCTTCGGCCGTCTCGTCGGGCGCGAACTCGACGACATCATCGGGCTCAGCCCCCGGTTCATGCAGGGCAAGCAGACCCGCCGGGAGACGCTCGACGCCTTCCACCGCGCTCTGGCAACTGGCGAGCGCTTCCACGGCTACCTCGCGAACTACCGTGGCGATGGCACCAAGTACCGGGCTGAGATCGACTGCCGACCTTTGCGCGCCGCCGATGGCCGCATCGAGAACTTCGTTTCGTTCGAGCGCGAGGTTCTCCGGCGGCTTGGACGCCCTGCCCCCAGCGCTGCCGGACGCTACGAACCGGTCAGCGTGAGTAACGATGTATTAACCGGGATCCTGACCGTTCTAGGTGTTTTCAAACACACATAAGTTATATTTGAGTCTGATAATTCAATAAAAACAACACCGCTAAAATCGAGGTTGTGTCCGTTTATTACCAATTGCGACAGTCGATTGATCTATTAATATGTAACTAACACTCGTTGCGCAATATCTTACCTAACGGCGCTGCGCGTATGCAATGCGCCCACGAGATACAGCGAGATCAGTTGCCGAGCTGAAATCGGGCGAGCTTCCTGGACCTGACAGCGGCAGTATTATGTATCAAGGTAGTACATAGATCGCTGAGGTTTAGACGGGTTGTAAACCAACTTCCTGCTACTTTTCGTTGAGTGGATGCGGGGACAACTTCCGTGCTAGATCGGTTTAGAATCACAACTAAGGGTAGATACTCTCTATCTGGTGGTGAGGACGTTCAGTGCCTCGCCGACGTGTCCGCCACTGACTTCATCGAGCTGCGCCGCCTGACACAGGGCCCCCTCCCTCAGGCTGGAGCGCGCATGATCTGCTACCTCGATGACCTCGGGATGCTCGACGGCGTCGTGCTCCATGGGCGGCCCGGTGGCTTCGTCTTTCAGCTCGTAGCCAACGCCGAGCGCCGGTCCCGGATCGAGGCGCGCCTGGAATGGATGCGCAGTGCCGACGACCGCGAGGATCAGCGCAAGGCCGCTCGCATCGTTCCAGTACACCGCGATGTCAGGATCGCGTCGCAAGGCGCGCGCATCGCCGAAGCCTTCGTCACCGACTTGTCCATGACAGGCGCCGCGCTAGTCCTCGACAGAAGGCCTCAGGTCGGTGCGACGGTGACGGTGGGCAAGCGCTACGCGACGGTCATGCGCCATACCCCCGAGGGCGTCGGCGTGTCGTTTCGGATGCCGGTCGGCCGACTGACAGTCAATGAACGAGTGATCCTCTGACGACAGACGATGGATAGGCGATGGGCGAGCTTCTGCTGATCACCGACGACATCCATCGCGGCCGACGTCTGGCCCGCGATCTCGGCGCGTTCGGTTCATGCCGGATCCACGATCTTTACGACGAGACGACGCCGTCCCGCGGCGCCGGCCTGATCGTGAGCGATGTGGAGGGCCTGAACTCTGAGGCGCTCGTGCTCATGCGCCGCATCCTGGAGCGGGTGCGCGACGAGGGCATACCGTATCTCTTCCTCGTCCATGGCAACGTCGCCCGCGCCGAAGCCCAAGCCCGGATCCTGGGCGCGTCCGCCACGCTCCCCGCTAACGCCGCGGCGCGGCTCGTGACCGATAAGCTCGCCCAGATCAGCGGACAAATTGACTCGGGCGAGACAGCGGAACGACAGGCAGTCCGAGTCAGACAGTTCTTCGCGGAGGTGTTCTTCTCGGGCCGAGCGATCACTACCACAGTAGCCGACACCGGCACCAAGCTGATCATCCAGGCCATCCGGGACGTCGGCATCCACGATTGGGTGCGGGCGGTCCAGCGCTTCGACGATGTCACCCACCAGCACTGCCTGCTCGTAGCCGGCCTCGCCGCCGCGTTCTCCGGTACCCTCGGTCTCGCTGCCGCCGACCGCCACCGACTCGCAAAAGCTGCCCTGCTCCACGACGTCGGCAAGACGAAGATCCCAACTGCCATCCTGAACAAGCCGGGCAAGCTCGACCCGGCCGAGATGGCGGTGATGCGTACCCATCCGGCAGAGGGGTACGCTATACTCGCCGGCGGTGGCTTCGACGCGTCCCTGCTCTCGGTCGTGCGCTCGCACCACGAGATGCTCGACGGCTCGGGCTACCCGGACGGGCTGAGGGGAGCCGAGATCCCCGACCTGGTCCGACTGGTGACGATCTGTGACATCCACGCGGCGCTGATCGAGCATCGGCCGTACAAGGCTGCGATGGACGCGGCGCAGGCCTACGCCATTCTGGACGGTATGGCGGGGCGGCTCGACGCGGATCTTGTGCGCGCATTCCGGCCCGTGGCGGTGGCATTCGATCCCGCCGCGAAGAACCTGGTCCATTCGGGCTGATAACGTTCTGGGAGAATAACTCGGGCTACTGCACGTGAAGGGTGAGCTTCATCTTTGGGTGGATGCCGCACTCGATCACGAAGTCGCCGGGCTCCTTGAGAGTCAGCGTCGCCCGCTTGCCGGGTTCCTGGTCGCCGGCGTCGAACGCGAAGCGATCGGCCTCGATGAAGGCGTGGTGCACCGCGCTGTCGTCGCCGTTGACCAAGGTGATGGTGTCGCCCTTACGCAAGAACAGGTCGGTGGGGTCGTAGTGCCGACCCTTCTGCAGCACGATCCGCACGACGCTGAGGAGATCAGCTTTGACAGGTCCGAGCGCCAGCAACGCTGTCAGGATCGCGATAGCTGCGCCGAGGAGAAGCGGTCGGCATAGGTTGTAAATCGCCACGGATGCAACCTGAAAAAATCAATGCTTGCGGCCTATATTTAGGCCAAGCCAAATACGCTCGGAATAACGGATGTTAGTGTATCAGTTTAAATCTTCCGGTACTTCGTGCCCGATTTGCAGAATAAGTGAAAATTTCGCGCTTAAACTCATGAAATTTTAACCACGGTTGTTCTGGTCTCGACGCCTAACGCGCAGGAACACCAAATAATCCCATTGGCCATGCACCTCAATTTAAACATTCGTGCTTATAAACGTGCTGTTCGCTGTCACATGGGCTGCCTGGCAGCCTCAATCTAGGGTCCTCGTGCGATGAGCGCTGATCTGCACCACCTCGGCGCGGCACAGCGCAAGGTAGTGCCACTCACGATCCGATTGGATCAGAGTGCTGCTCCGCTTCATACCTGGGACCGGTATCTCGACGTGATCCGGCACGGTATATTGATGATCGATGCCTCCGGGCGGGTCGTTATCTGTACCGACCCAGCTGAGCGCCTCCTCTACAATATGAATATTGAGCGGACCGGCAATCTATCCTCACGGCAACTGCTTCGCGCCCTGTGCGCGGGCGCTTCGCAATCGCGGCAAGAAATCTTCGAGGCCCTGCGAAGCGCACGCGACCTCCAAACCTCCGCTTCGTTTGAGGTGGCGGGCCAGGATCACACGCTGCAGGTCGAGATCCGTTCCGTCGCGGGTGAAGGTTGGGTCGCAACACTGGAGGATGTCAGCGCCCGCAAGGCGAACGAGGCGCGTGCTGACGAGTTGGCGCGTCTCGATCCACTCACCGGCCTGCCAAACCGCCTGCTCTTGCGAGAACGCCTGGCTGGAGCCGTGGCACGCTTGCAGCGCAACGAAGAGGCTTGCGCTCTCCTTCTCATCGATCTCGACCGGTTCAAGCCGGTCAACGACACGCTCGGTCACCCGATCGGCGACGCACTTCTGGCGAAGGTCGCCGACCGGCTGCGCTCGACCGTGAGGCCCACGGACACCGTGGCCCGGATCGGTGGTGATGAGTTCATCATCCTGCAAACCGGCATTCGCGAGGCTGCCGACGCACAGGCGCTGGCCCGGCGTATCGTCGATCTGATCGGCCGGACCTACATGGTCGAGGGCCACCTCCTGACGATCGGAGCCAGCGTCGGTGTCGCGCTCGCACCCGCCGACGGGACGAGTGCCGACAAGCTCCTGAAGAATGCTGACCTAGCCTTATACCGAGCCAAGCTCGACGGGCGCGGGACGTACCGTTTCTTCGAGCCTGAGATGGACGCGCGCATGCAGGCGCGCCGCCGGCTTGAACTCGACATGCGTCAGGCCTTGGCGCGGCGCGAGTTCCAGCTTCACTACCAGCCCCAGATGCAACTCGACGGTGATAGGCTGATCGGCTGCGAGGCCTTGATCCGCTGGAAGCATCCTGAGCGCGGGATGATCTCGCCGCTCGATTTCATCCCACTGGCGGAGGAGATCGGTCTGATCGTGCCGATCGGCGAGTGGGTCATCCGTCAGGCCTGTCGCGATGCGATGACGTGGCCCACGGGGATGTCAGTCGCGGTGAACGTCTCCCCCGCCCAATTCAAGAGCGACCGGCTGGTCGAGACAATCATCTCGGCACTCGCCAGCTCAGGTCTGTCGGCCAAGCGGCTGGAGGTCGAGATCACAGAGGGCGTCCTCTTGCAGGAGAGCCAGAGGACCTTGCAGACGCTCCATCGACTGCGTGAGCTCGGGGTCCGCGTCTCGATGGACGACTTCGGCACCGGCTACTCGTCGTTGAGTTACCTGCGCAGCTTCCCGTTCGACAAGATTAAGATCGACAGGTCCTTCGTGAAGGACTTGTCGGACAAGCCCGATGGGGACGCGATCATCCGGGCGATCGCGGGCCTCGGCAAGAGCCTGGGCATGACCACAGTCGCCGAAGGCGTCGAGACGCCGGAGCAAATGCAGCGTATTCGCGATGAAGGCTGCACTGACGTGCAGGGCTACCTCATCAGCAGGCCAATACCGGCGGATGATCTTTTGCAATTCATCGCGAGCTACCAACCCTAATACTGAGTCACCCAACTTATTGGACGCCCCATGAGTGAGCTCTATCGCCTCGTCTACGCCAGCAAGAACTTATTTCACGGATCTGAGACTGAACTGACGGCCGTTGTCGGGCAGATCCTGGCCTCATCGCAGCGGAACAACGCTCGGGCGGATGTGACCGGAGCGCTGATGTTCAACGCTGGAGCCTTCGCTCAGGTTTTGGAGGGACCAAGACAGGGGGTCGAAGAGACATTCGAGCGGATCCAGTGCGATGGCCGTCACGGCGACGTGACGGTTCTTCAGTGCGGTCCGACGGAAAGCCGCAACTTCGCGAACTGGTCCATGGCCTACGTCGGCGCGTCCGCCGGGGGGCAAGCACGCTTCAGCCGTCTCGCGGCCGAGAGCGGGTTCGACCTGTCCAGGCTGGACGGCGACACCGTGTTCACCATGCTGCATGAGCTGGTGCTGGAGGAGGAAGGTGTGCCCCTCGCGCTCGCCGCCGCTCCGTCGATCGAACCACCTGAGGTTCATCCCCCGGCAGGGCTGGATGTCGAGCAACTGAAAGCAGAAATCGCGCAGCTTCGACCTGAAGCGCTAGCCACGCGGACGTCATCACCGGTGAGCAATCAGCGGGCTGCTGAGGTCAAGAATGCCGGGCTACAATCCCTTCCCATTCGCGATGTGAACCGTTCGCCGAAGGGAGCGACCGACGCTGCCCTCTATGTGCTTAAAGCCGCGTTAGCGAGTGAGCGGCAACGCACGAGCGGTCTACGGACTGAGATCGACACGTTGCAAGTCGCGTTGGCATCGAGCGAGGATCAGCTTGCTGCCATGCGGGTAGAACGGGATCGTTGGGCGGGACGTGCGCAGCTTCTCGCGACGGCGATGGCTCAGGAAGCCGGCGACATCCAGATGTCGGCTTATCGTGTCGGCTCGCTTGAAACCTCGCCCAACGGAGAGGCCAGTTTGAAAGACGAAGCCGACGTTCTGGCCGCCTGAAAACGCGACCCCGGTGGGCTGCTGCCGGAACGACGGGGGGGGGGGGCGAGCGCGACCAAAGCTGTTGGTGCTCGAACCCCATCCAGATCCAACGTCCCTATCCATCGCGCCAGCGATCGGCCCCGGTGCCGGACCTATCCAGTACGGAACGCTACATTGCGTCGCTCTGTTACTGCGGCTTCCGGGAGTGATCACCGCGGAGGATTTCGCGAACGACTGCCCGGTGCCGCTGGGGCTCGCGACGCGCCTGATGCGGGCTGCCCCCGAGACACTGCTCGATCTCCTCGAAGGTATCCCGGAGGCGACGCGGGCGCGGCTAGCCCTATGGCTGTATGGCCGAAGCCATACGCACGAGATCGGCGTGCGCGTCGCGGCGACCTGCGAGCGATCCTGCTTGTATCGGGTCGGTGGGCCCGTCGGCGATGCTCTGCATGAGCTGTCGCGTCAGCCCTATGCGGCGCCGAGCCATGGCATGCATGGTGGCGGTGGACGGCGTCAGATCAGCCTTGGCGGTTCGTATCGGACAGGGTGAGATCAGTCAGGCGCACAGGGGAGGAATGACAATCTGGACGTAGACCGAGCACGTCCATGACCCGGTTCCGGACCCCCGCGTCGATGAGTGGCGCCCCATTCTCAAGCCCAATAATCGCCCCGGGATCGACCCGGGCGAGCACCGCCAAGGTCTCGATTGAGTAGGCACCGCGTATGCGGGCGGCATAGATCTGCGCCGCTATCGCGGCATTCAGGGCGGTAGGCTCGTCGTCTTGGTCGCTCATGGGCCAGCGGTACGTGCCGGCTCCGGGCGAAGTTTCCCCCAACGAGCTTTTTTGAGACTCGGCTACTCCATCCCCGACGGCCGAGGGCGTGGCATGCCAAGCTCGGTCAACCCCAGGAATAGTGCGACGCGCGTCAGCACAGCGAGCGAGAACGTGCAGCCGTTGCCGTTCTCGATAGCCGCTATGACCTCAGGTGCGAGGTGTGCCAACCGAGCAGCGTTGTCCAGAGACAAGCACAGACGGGCTCGTGCCGGGCCAGCGTGCGTCGCGAGGTTGCGCAGCACGACGTGGCGCCGCTCCTCAATCTCATCCATGGAAGGTGCTCGATCTCGCCAGGACCTGCAGCCCTCATAGGGGCGATACAACCGTCGCCGCTTTTACAAAATACCCAGAGTTGCACTCGTGCCCTGCACAAGTTGCAGCTGTTGCTCAGCTGCACTAACGGTTGTCTCGCACAATCAGGTACAATCCTCAGTCGATTTTAGGCGACTGTACCAGCGGCTGCGCGTTCCGGCATCCCCTCGTAGAAAGCCAATCCTGCGATGACCGCCACCAATACACCGAAGCTGGCGACTGAAGCTGATCGCGCGATCGGCAGCCGCATCGCGGCGCTTCGGGCGGCACAGGGTCTGAGCCAGACCGCGCTCGGTCACGCCATTGGGGTGAGCTTCCAGCAGGTGCAGAAGTACGAGAAGGGCCGCAACCGGGTCGGCGCCAGCCGTCTGCAGATGATCGCGGATCAGCTCAGGGTGCCAGTCGAGACGTTTTTCTCCGACACGGCGCCGGTGGATGCCGGAGTCGCGCCCGTTCAGACCTATTTCGACGATCCGAAGGTCGTCGAGCTCGTCCAGGCGTTCACGAGCATCGCCGACGCGCCGACGCGCGAGAGTGTTCTGTCGATCGTGAAAGCAGCGGCCACAATCCAGCAGAGGCGTGCCTTTCAGGCATAGGGCCCACCAAACAGGTCGCCTGATGCCTTCCGCCGGAACAGCGTGCGCCATCGCCGCCTCTGATGCTCCGGCCGGTCGTGGATCATGTGGCATCGTTGGCAGAAGGCCGCGAGGTTGGCGTCTGCGTTGTTGGCCGTGTTGTGATCCCGGTGAGCGGCGGCCAGCACGACATAGGTCCGGCGGGCGCGGCCGAGAATGTCGGTGCCCGCCCCGATCCGGACCCGGCGCCCCCATCCATCGCGCCATCGGCCAGCCTCAGCATCCCACCAGCGGCCATCGCCGAGGTGATAGACTAGCTGGCCGTGCGGCCGCCCGCAGCTCTCGCAGCGCCCCTGCGCCCGGCCGAAGCGGATCGCCATCGACAGCTCGCGCCAGTCGATCGGATAGAAGAAGCGGTGTTCTGGCCGGATCGGCATGATGGCGCACTGTGCCACCCACCGTGAAGAAAGCGTAGCCTTAGGGCGCCTTCAAGGGTCGCCTAGGGCCAGCGGCATGTCACTGACGCGTCCCCTGTTACCGTCGGAAGCTTAGCCTTAACTAACGCTTCAATGCGCGTTCGCCTATGCAACGCCCCTGGGCAGGCAAGGGGAAGAAGCGTGACAGGGACGCCGGCAAAGAGAACCAGCCCACTGGCGCGTCTTCGGGTTGGCCGGATCAAGCCACCTGCCGTCCAGCCTCGCATTCCACCCCTTGATCCACTGCCCCAGCGCGCCCTTACGGCATCCGATCTCATCGCTATGTCGCGAGCTGCATGAAAAGCAGATGGACATCGCGAGGAACAGGCCAGGCTCAGCAGGTAACGCCGTTCTCAATCAGCGGCTGATCGGGGGCGCTCGGAGCAGTTGCGATCCAGCTCTTGGCGATCAGGACTGTGCCTTGCCCTGTGCACCCGCCGTCAGCCCGACGTCGTGCTAAAATGGGCTGCGAGGCGAGGCTCGACACCGGCCCCGCCGACCTCCATCCCGAGCGCATGCCTGAGCAGAACGGCCAGACCTCAAGCCTTTGGGGACGATCTGCTGGCGCGCTCCGTTTCATCGCCCCGAAGATTGTGTCCTGAAGCTTCTGGTTGCAACGTTCGGAGCCACACGCTGTTATTGCGCGTGATGCTATAGCGCAGCTTAGCGCGCGGAAATTTTTAAATGACGTCCCATCACCGAGACCGCTCGCAGCCCGGCTCCGTCGAGAAGGGAAACTCCCTCGCCTGGACCTTGGCGCTGACCACCGCGCTGCTCGGCATCGTGGCATTGCCACGACGCACGGCCCGTACAGGATCCGGCGCCTCCGCAGCAGGTTCGGACAGCGGGGATGGAGCGGCACGCCGGACGTCTCCCTCTCACACCGGTCGTGACGCCCAAGAAGTAGCGCGCACGCAGGCTGATCGCGGACGGCAAGCCAAACACCCGACCGAGATCCCCGCCAAAGGCTGGAAGGACATCGCGCTGCGTACCTACCGGGACGTGAACGAGAACCGGATCATGCTGGTGTCGGCCGGCGTAACCTTCTTTGCGTTGCTGGCGATCTTCCCGGCGATCGCCGCCCTGGTGTCGGTCTACGGGCTCGCGGCAGACGCCTCGACCATCAACGATCAACTCACCAGCCTGCAAGGCATTATGCCCCAAGGTGCCCTCGATATCCTCGGCGATCAGGTCAAGCTGCTGGATGAGAAGGGAAATGCCACGCTTGGCCTCAGTCTTCTCGTGAGCGTTGCCCTGTCGGTGTGGAGCGCCAACGGTGGCATGAAGCACATCTTCGACGCGCTCAACCTCGTCTACAACGAACGCGAGACGCGCAACTTTTTCGTCCTGAACCTCGTCTCGCTGGCCTTCACCGCGGGCGCGCTGGCGTTCCTGATCCTGGCCCTCGGCGCCGTTGTGGTGCTGCCCGTCGTGTTCGAGTTCATCGGGATCGGCAAAGATGCATGGTGGCTGGCCCTGTTGCGCTGGCCTGTCCTGCTGCTCGCGGTTCTGGGCGGCTTGGCGGTCCTCTATCGCTATGGTCCGAGCCGGGACGCGCCGCGCTGGCATTGGGTCACCGGGGGGAGTGGCGTGGCGGCGGTGCTGTGGCTTGGCGGCTCGCTGCTGTTCTCGTGGTACGTCGCCAATTTTGGCAGCTACAACAAGACCTACGGCTCGCTCGGGGCGGCGATCGGGTTCATGACCTGGATCTGGATCTCGACGATCATCGTGCTGCTGGGCGCCCAGCTGAACGCCGAGATGGAGCACCAGACCGCCGAGGACACCACGGTGGGCAAGCCGCAGCCCCTAGGCACGCGAGGAGCGAAGATGGCCGACAGCGTCGGCGCTGCAGCGGAGTAGGGCGTTACCGTCCCACCTCGGCGTTCCTCAGCATCCCGTAGAATTTCCCCGGGTCGAACATTGCCCGCGCCTGTTGCAGCGAGATCGGCCGGCCACCTCGACAGACACGGCCACGCTCGCCATCTTAGGGCCATGACCGACCATCGCGGCCAGACCTACGACCCGCAACACGAGCCCACGGTGAGGATGTAGTATCCGACCAGTTGGTCAGGTCCGCCAGCCGCACGCGGCCGGGAGGATTATTCTTTGAATTACCTTGATGGCGATAACCGTTGGATCGAGGAGAGCCCCACATCTAGGGTTGCATATAGCAATCCTATACCCGTCTGGCCGCTCCTATAGGCTGAAACACGATCTTGCAGCCGCATCTTGGGGGGATGACGACATGCTCGACGAAGCCGACATTCGACACGAGATTGTGGTCCAGCGCCTGATGGGGCGCCTTCAGAGCCACGCCCGCGAACTCAACCTCAATGACGGGTTGGTCCGCCACATCGTCTCGCGGGTCATCCGCGACATGCCCTTGTGCCCGGACGACGAGCGAGTTTCTGAGGCGCGCCAGTGGATGGCTATCGCCGCAACGATGTAGCCGGCGATCCGTGCCGACCGCGTACAGGGACAGTAAACTACCCTGCGCCACCATACCCTCAGCGATTGGCTCCGGCCGCGCGCCGGAAGAGTAGCACCGGGGTCTCCACCCCTCGATACTCGGTGCGGCCTCGCCGGCGCAGTCGCGTTCAGTGTAGATGTTGTTGCCGCCAAGCTTGAGCGCGGATAGAGCCCCTGCCTGTGATCTGGAGCAGGCGCTGATGGGCGACGACGTGACCGCCCTGCTCGTCGCTATCGCGCGGGAGAACGCTGATCTACGCCAGCAACTCGCGATCGCCCAGGACATGCTGATGGAGACCGCGATCGATGCCGGGAACCTGCATGCCTTGATCGAGGCGGTTCAGGCCGAGCGCGATGCTTGGCGGGACGAAGCTGGACGGCTCGCAAGGTGCGGTTTTTAGGTAGCGTAATCGTTCAGTCGTCACCTGGTTGGTGTGAGCTGCGACGATGCCTCGATCAGAGCTGGCTTCTGGTTGGGATCGCGAGCGTAATGCAAGACGGCCGGTGTGTCCGATCCGCGCTCGCCTCCTCGGCGTGGACCAGCTTACCTCGTCCTGAACGAGGGGCTGCTTATGAAACGATACATCGCCGCGATCCTTCTCACCACGATTGGTCTAGGGGCTTGCCAGACCGGCGCCCCAGGTCCGCAACAAGCTGGGTCCGGGCTCCGTGGTGCTGCACTTCTCCAAGAGGATGTCGTCCGCCTTAGAGCAGATCGCGATGCGCATCGGATCAGCTACACGGAGTGGGCTGAACGTACCCAGGCGGCCGCGCGAGCCAGTGTGCTGCTGAGCGCGCAGGAAGAGGACGCGCTGGAGTACCGCAAGCAGCTCGCACGCCGTGTGGACGCTGGAGAAGTCACGCCGGCTCAGTTCGATCGCGAGAATGAACGCGCCCTGCAGCAGCTGAAGGCTCAACGCGGAAGAGCCTGACCGACGACAGCTAGCCTCTTGCCTGCAACAAGACCGGTTCTTCCCGGCAGTGCGCCCGAGGCGTTCGCGACACCGCAAGGCGTGCGGCGGGCAAGCACGTGACGACAGGCTCTCTCCGTGCCAGTTCCCCGCAGAGAGCCTGTGAAGCCTTGGCCGGGCAGTCGTGTGAGGGTCGGTGCGGCGGCGGGACTGGACACCGCAAGTGCCGGCCCATGGCCCGGATCAGCTAGAGGCTAAGGCTGCGGCCGAAGTCTGTCTCACCCTGCCACCGATCATCGCCTTGATACGGGAAGCGCGGGCCGATCCGTCGATGCACTCGATACCGCCACCGGCATTCAGGGTGTGGAGGCAGTTGCCTGGCCAGGCCGGACCGGGTGTGATCCGGCTGACGATGGTCTGCGCGAACCCGTCAGGGTCGAGGCGGTCTATCCGTGCCAGACCCAGAGCTCGGCCGTAGCCCTGAGAACAGTCCTGTACAGGGCGGATCAGATGACCGCCACGTTCGACGATCCGTCCAGCCGGGCGAGCGGTCGAGGGATCGATCAATACGGGATTGCCCGGGTGAGCTGTGTAGGGGCCGCGGAAATCGGGCGCCGACCAGATGTGGAGCGCATCGTGGTAAGACCCCGACCCAAGCGGGGCGCTCGGACCAGCATCTCGCACGGTCGCGAATATCCACCAGTGGCCGGCATGTTCGACCAGAGTTGCATCGCTGGCCACTACGCCCGAGAGCAGCGTGGCTTCCTTGACCCAGCCTCCGGGGAAGCGCGTCGCCCGGTAGAGATCGACCGTGCCCGCCGCGGAACTCTCTGGCACCATCCAGGCCTCGCCGTCGCGCTCGAACACGAACGGGTAGGATAGGTGATGGGGCTCCTCCAGCACCGGAACCGGCGTGCCCTCTGGGCCATCCGGGCCGAAGCGGACGGCCGAGATGATCGCCTTGCCCGTGGCGTGCGGGAACTCCTCCACGAAGACGTGCGTGCTACCGGCGAAAGCCAGCGGGAAGGGATCGGCATAGAACCGACGCGCGTCATCCAGCAAGGTGTTCCAGCCGGTATCGGGATGACGGCCGAGGTCAAATAAGTCTGGACCGTCGAGGCGGCGCCATCCGGTACGCCAATGCGGAGCATTGTAGCAGAGCCTGTACAGCCGGCTGGCCACGTTCCTAGCGAGCAGTCGGGCTGAACGCCTACCAAGAGCTCTGGCAGGAAGGGCGGGGGCGACACACTGAACCAGATCCGCCCTAATCCCCTCTTCGGGACGGCCACTCAGCCGGTTCGTAAGCGCGGCTGTAATCACCGTAGTTGTTCGTGCCAGAGCGTCCTCGAAGGATATGGCTATCGAGCCTCGATGGTCCGTCCCCAGGATGCCGGAAGCCACGACACGTTCGTCTTGGATGAGTTCAAGCTGCGGCACACGTCCGGCGAGGAGGCTCATAAGCAGGCCGTTTTCACCGATGCCGCCATCGTAGGCCGGGCGCCACACGGGACAAGCGGCGACTGCATCACCACAAAGATCGAGCACGAGATCGGCGGCCATGGGGCGGGCCCAAGCTGCCAAATCGGCCGGCGGTAGGTTCAACGACCCGCCCAGGTTTAGCCCGTAGACTAGCGCCTCAAGCCGGAACAACAGATCGGCGCTGGAGGGCCAACCCTTTGGACCTGTGGCGATATCGACGCTGACAGCCTCAACTCCGGGCGTATCAGAGATCCGCTGCAACAGCCCGGTGTGCCAACGGCGTGATCGCGCGCCGTCCAGACGAACTCTCACATGCATGATGAGCACGTCTCCACTTAGCGCTTCAACCCACCGAATGTCGGCTAAGGATGCGCTCTACCGGCCAATCGGTAACAAGATTGATAACCGCCAACGCTGAAGAGAAATTTGCTGCGGAGCGTTTACCAGATACCCAGTGATCGCCGCTGATACCTGCACCCCATGGGCGGTTTTTAGGGATTTCCATCAGTCTAAGCGGCTATTCCGGAAGCGGGTAGAGGCTGCTGGAATACGCTCGGCTGGAAACGATGGTGACTGATCGTGGGACTGATCGACCATAACAGCGCTGTCGCGGCCCAACTCGCGCCAGTTTCCGGGCTTCTCATGCCAAGAAGGCTTGGCGCGTGAGGACTGCCCAACCCGCCGGCTTCGCGCGTCGGCGCGCGTCGTGGTCACGATCGAGAACAACCTTACGCGGAGCCACGCGCGCCGAACCGCTGACGTTCGTGATTTTCACGCTGCTACTCGTCGGGCTGTCCGGCGGCCTGCTGTGGACGCTGGGGTTCAACTACGAGGGGATTACCGGATCGCCCACATCGAAGATCCACCCGACGACCTATCTGGCGATCGCCATGTGCGGCTGGGGCATGCTACGCGCCGGCAATCCCGTGATCCCTGTGGTGCAGGCCCTAAACCGCAAGCCGGCCTGCGTGCTGCTGGCAATCTGCGGCGTGCTGCTCCTCGTATTGATCGCAGCCCGCGGTGGAACCGGGCTGGCTGGCTCGATCGATACCTTCGTGCTGGCCGGTCTCGTCCCGATCCTGCTCATGGATCGCGATGCCGCCACGTTGGGACGGCTGGAGAACGTCTTTCATTTCGTCATGCTCGCCAATGCCCTGCTGGGACTGTTTGAGTTCGCCAGCGGCCAGCGCTTCTTTCCGTTCCGCATGGATGGCATGGCGTTTGAGACCGACACGCGCTCGGCCGCGCTCCAGGGCCACCCACTTACCAACGCGACGGTGACGGCCTGTTACGTCTTATCCCTTGCCATGGGCGGCGGGAGGCTCGTGCCAGCCTTCCGGGCCGCGATGATCGCCCTGCAGCTCGTAGCCCTCGTCACGTTTGGTGGGCGGGCAGCCACGGTGACAACCCTAGTCTTTGGTGGAATGGTTGGGCTCGTGACCCTCAACCGAACGCTACGCAACAATCGGATCCCGCTGGCTGGGGCGGCATGCGCATGCTTTGCGCTGACGATGGCGCCGGTGCTCGTGGCTATCCTGGCTACCGTGGGTTTCTTCGACACCCTTCTAAGCCGGTTTGTCTCCGACGGCGGCAGCGCCCAGGCTCGGGTCGACATGCTGGCGATCTTCGACGCTATCCCGTTCCGGCAGCTGCTGTTGGCACCCGACCTCCTGCAGGTAAGCACCCTGCGGCGGATCTACGGCTTGGAATGGGGCATCGAGAACTCGATCATCTCGGACGTGCTCTATCACGGCGTCTTGGTGACGGCGTTGCTCGTCCTGGCTGTCGGGCTCTACCTCGCCGAGGTCGCCCGAGGGTGCCGACGTGGGGTCTGGCTGCCGATCCTGGCGTTCGTGATCCTGGTCAACACCTTCGAGGGCCTAGCCGGCAAGACCACGATGCTGGCCAAGTTCGCCCTGATGCTGATCGTCCTGTTCCCGGTGAACCGGCTCGCGACCGCCCCTGAAGGTGGTCGTGAGCCAGCTCAGGTCAGGCGCCCTGGAGAGAGCCGCGGCCGTGGCCGTGCGCTGTATAGGACTTCGTGAAGCCGAACAGGCGCTCGCGCACGAGTTGGGCGTCGGGCAGTAGGGCCCGCATATCCCGCGCACGAAGCAGATGGGTGTTGTCGAAGTAGGACTGCATCTTCTCCGGCGTCGGCCGGCTGAGCAGCGCCCATAGGCCGAAGCGGATGAAGCGCCGCCCGTAAGGACGCGGCAACCAGTGGATCGCCGGCAGAACGAAGTGTGGTTCGATCGGGAACGCGTAGGCCGGTGTCTGGACGAAGTAGCGTCTGCAGACGCGACGCACTTCGCTGCAGAAATGGGCCCGCTGCTCGGGCGGCACGTGCTCGATGACCGAGTTGCAGATCAGAACGTCGAAATGGCTATCTGGATATGGGATCCGGGTACCGTCGTAGAGCTCGATCTTCAGGGCCTGCAGCCTACCGGTGTGGCTGCGAGCTGAGCCATCGTCCTCGATGTTTAGAAGCGTCAGATCCGCCGGGATCATGTCCTCCGGCATTTGCTCCCAGAAATGGCGTGATCCACCGAGGTCGAGCACGCGCAGACGCGGCAAATCCGGGCAGCGCTCACGCAGCACACGACTGCGGCGGCGGCGAAACCGTCCCGAGAGAGCATCGACGAACGCAACCCAAGGATCCATGTCCAACTCTTTTCCACGCAATAAGAAGGTTGGATTGAGCTTCCTCGGATCGCGAGCGCCTGTCTAGAGATGGCACCTCTATATCGACTCTTTGGGAGTGGGATACGCCAGCTAAAACAGATCATGCTTTACGCAGCACATGCTGCCAGAACCGCTACTAAGCCCTACAGGAGGGGCATCAGCAGTCCGAAGTCAGCACGAGGGGGCCAAGCGCACTCGTCTTACGTGCAAACTGCCTCTCTCCGGCCAATCGCTGAAAATACGAAGTCCGTGTCACGCCGAGGGCAGGCATAGGCAGGGACAGCCTGGCAAAGCATGGGAGAGCTGGACACTGGAAGCGCCGGCTCAGGCCCCCAGATCATCGGTGATAGAGAACGACAAAGGCCCGCCCCGGGGGCAGGGGCGGGCCCTTATGCGACGACGCTCACGAGGCCGCGCTGAAGCCCTGTTTTGGGAGCCGTAGCGCTGCTCTGTGGACGTTCGAACCGCAGGGCCCGGTCGCGCATCGATGCTGCGGCTTGGTGCTTAACAGCGCGTCAACGGGGACTGGTCGGTAGCGGTGTGGTCACATCCCGCCGTCTGAGGTATCCTCCAAGATCGAAGTTGGCTCTGCGGTGACGTTGGGAGTGTCCTGAGACCCGTCCGCGAAGCCTACAGGGTGGTCGACTGGGGGGAATAGATCCGCCAATCCGGAGGCTACACCGTGCAGTACCGGATCATGTGAGGAGCCGACGGAAGGCGTGTACGGGTCAACAGTTCGCATGCGGAACGCGGGTCTGAACCTGATGGGAAAGTGAGTGGCCCTCGAACCACTCTTGATCTGGGGTAATAGCGCTTGAGGTGGAAGGTTGAGAAGATTTTCGCGCTTGGGTTGTGACCCAGGTCCGCTGCGGCGATCGCGCGGTTGCGAGTAAGACGCGCGCCAAGCGAGACCTCAGGGATGCCGAAGCCCCCCGACATCCCCGGCCCGCTGATGGACGGGCTGGACGTTGTCCGCAACGCCGGGCACAGCGAGGAGGAGAAGGTGTACG
>NZ_JAKSYK010000155.1:0-1168 GCF_022829425.1 Methylobacterium sp. J-072
CGCACCAAGCCGCACTGCAACATCGGCACGATCGGTCACGTCGACCACGGCAAGACGTCGCTGACGGCGGCGATCACGAAGGTCCTGGCGGAGACGGGCGGGGCGACGTTCACGGCCTACGACCAGATCGACAAGGCGCCGGAGGAGAAGGCGCGCGGAATCACGATCTCGACGGCGCACGTGGAGTACGAGACGGCCAACCGGCACTACGCCCACGTCGACTGCCCCGGCCACGCCGACTACGTGAAGAACATGATCACCGGTGCCGCCCAGATGGACGGCGCGATCCTGGTGGTGTCGGCGGCCGACGGCCCGATGCCGCAGACCCGCGAGCACATCCTGCTGGCCCGCCAGGTCGGCGTCCCGGCGCTGGTGGTGTTCCTCAACAAGGTCGACATGGTCGACGACGAGGAACTCCTGGAGCTGGTCGAGCTGGAGGTGCGCGAGCTGCTGTCGAAGTACGACTTCCCGGGCGACGACATCCCGATCACCAAGGGCTCGGCGCTGATGGCGCTGGAGGACAAGGAGCCCAAGATCGGCAAGGAAGCCGTCCTGGCGCTGATGGAGACGGTGGACAGCTACATCCCGCAGCCTGAGCGCCCGATCGACCTGCCGTTCCTGATGCCGATCGAGGACGTGTTCTCGATTTCCGGCCGCGGCACGGTGGTGACGGGTCGCGTCGAGCGCGGCATCGTCAAGGTCGGCGAGACGGTGGAGATCGTCGGGATCCGGGCGACCACGACCACGACGGTGACCGGCGTGGAGATGTTCCGCAAGCTGCTCGACCAGGGTCAGGCGGGCGACAACGTCGGCGTGCTGCTGCGCGGCACCAAGCGCGAGGACGTGGAGCGCGGCCAGGTCGTGTGCAAGCCCGGTTCGGTGAAGCCGCACACCAAGTTCAAGGCCGAGGCTTACATCCTGACCAAGGAAGAGGGCGGCCGGCACACGCCGTTCTTCACCAACTACCGGCCGCAGTTCTACTTCCGGACCACGGACGTGACCGGGGTGTGCGAGCTGCCGGAGGGCACCGAGATGGTGATGCCGGGCGACAACGTGACCATGGACGTCACGCTGATCGTGCCGGTGGCCATGGAGGAGAAGCTGCGCTTCGCCATCCGTGAAGGCGGCCGCACCGTCGGCGCCGGCGTCGTCGCCGCCATCAACGACT